>JAHHTL010000019.1 GCA_020024635.1 Ruminococcus sp. | reverse complement strand
AATGTACAACAACAGATGGATATCATGTTCAGCTGTCTTTTGATAAAAAAAATAATAGTTTTGTTGAATACATCGATAATAGAGAAGTTAATAAAGGGACGTATGAACACAAGGGTAATCATACATATGAACTAACTGGAGACACACAAAGTTTCGAAATTACATTGAATGACAAAAACTATTTTGAAATGAGAATGAAAAAAATAAATAATGGAGAATCTATAAAAATGGATCATATTGCTAATACCCCAACATATTTTAAAACAGACTTTAATGATATAGAGGAATATAAGAAGTTATTAAATTAAATAAAGGGAGTTTCACAGAAGAAAGTGTGTAAGTTACAAAACAAATTTAAAAACTTACACACTTTGTTTATTTTACAATAATTTTACAATACCGTGATAATAAATTTGATGTTTCGGAGTTAATATGTACTCATAGACATAAAATAAATTTGAAGAGGTGTTTAAAATTATGAAATTAAAAAGAATTATGAAATTAGCCTTGACTGCTTTTATGACAGTATCTGTATTGGCAGGATGTACAAGTAATAATGGAAATGAAGATGCAAAACAGACATCAAAGAATGAAGATACAGAACTTTCAGGAACTGTTTCTACAGATGGATCAACATCAATGGAGAAAGTAATTGGAACTTTAGGAGAAGCATTTGAACAAAATCATGATGGAGTAACATTTACATACAATCCTACAGGTTCAGGTTCTGGAATCAAAGCTGTTCAAAATGGCAGATGTGATATTGGACTTTCTAGTAGAAACCTAAAGGATGAAGAAAAAGAAAGTGGATTAAAGGAAACAGTTCTTGCTTATGATGGAATTGCAATTGTTGTAAATTCAGAGAATCCAATTTCTGATTTAAGCGTAGAGAAGATTGCAGATATTTACACAGGAAAGATTAAAAACTGGAAAGAAGTTGGCGGCGCTGATGCAGAAATTGTATTAATTGGTCGTGAAGCAGGAAGTGGTACAAGAGATGGATTTGAGTCTATCACAGGAACAGAAGAAAAATGTGAGTACCGTCAAGAATTAACATCTACAGGAGACGTGATTACAACAGTTTCTAGCAATCCAAATGCAGTTGGATATGTATCACTTGCAGCTGTGAATAACAGTGTAAAAGCAATCAAAGTAGGTGGAGTAGAACCAACAGAGGAAACTGTAAAAGATGCAAGTTATGTGATTCAACGTCCATTTGTAATGGTTACAAAAGAGGGAACTGAACTTTCAAAGGTTGCACAAGAATTCTTTGATTTTGCTATCTCTGACGAAGCTGTAGAATTAATCTCTAGCGCTGGAGTTGTGTCAGCAAACTAAGAAATCTACGATAAGGAAAGGAAATCAGGATGAAAAACAAAAAGCAATTGTTTGAAGATCTGATCCATGGTGTGTTTCTCATTTTAGGTCTGATTACAGTAGGGTGTGTTCTTCTTATAACAGTATACCTGGTTGTTTCGGGAATCCCGGCAATTCGAGAAATTGGACTATTTCAATTTTTATTTGGAACAACATGGGAGTCAACAGCAACAAATCCTTCCTTTGGAATTCTACCATTTATTTTAACAAGTGTGTACGGAACAGCAGGAGCAATCCTGCTGGGAGTTCCAATAGGATTTTTAACAGCAGTATATCTTGCAAAGGTGGCATCTCCGACCATCAAAAATATATTAACTACAGCGGTAAGTCTTTTAGCAGGAATTCCGTCTGTAGTTTATGGTCTTGTAGGAATGTTGGTTTTAGTTCCGGGAATACGAAAGTTGTTTCAGATTCCAGATGGAGCAAGCTTGTTGGCAGCGATTATTGTATTAGCGATTATGATATTACCATCCATCATTAGTGTGTCTATTACAGCATTGGAAGCGGTGCCAAAAGAATATGAGGATGCCTCTCTTGCACTTGGTGCTACTCCGATAGAAACTTATTTCAAAGTATCTGTTCCAGCTGCAAAAAGTGGAATTGCGGCAGCGGTAGTTCTCGGTGTCGGAAGAGCGATAGGAGAAGCAATGGCGGTTATGATGGTATCTGGAAATGTGCCAAATATGCCATCTTTATTTCAGAGTGTACGTTTCTTGACAACAGCAGTTGCCAGTGAAATGTCTTATTCTAGTGGACTGCAGCAACAGGCACTTTTTTCGATTGCTCTAGTGCTATTCTTGTTTATCATGCTTATTAACGCGACATTGAACTTCTTTTTGAAGAGAAGCAAGGAGGGATAGAATGCAGAAAGAACAGATTTCGAAAAAAAGAATCCTTTATACTAGACTTATGAAAATGCTGATGATATTATCGGCAGCATTAACCTGTGGTCTGGTTTTATTTTTGGTTATTTATGTGCTGGTGAAAGGAATTCCTAATATAACATGGGAACTTTTATCAACGAAACCGAGTTATTTATCTGGAAGTATTGGAATTCTTCCGGATATTTTGAATACACTGTATATGATCATCGCAACCTTACTTTTTGTAATTCCTCTTGGAGTTGGGGCAGCAATTTATTTGACAGAATATGCACAAAATAAAAAAATGGTTGCAGTGATAGAATATGCTGCTGAGACACTTTCTGGGATTCCATCTATTATATATGGTCTTGTAGGAATGTTATTTTTCTGCCAATTTTTAAACATGAAGACCTCTCTTCTTGCAGGTGCATGTACGCTGGTTATTATGAATCTCCCTACGATTATGCGTACAACACAAGAAAGCTTAAAAACAGTGCCTCAAAGTTATAGAGAGGGTGCATTTGGACTAGGAGCAGGAAAATGGCGTGTGATTCGAACTGTAGTTTTGCCAGGATGTGTAGATGGAATCATAACCGGTTGCATATTGACGGTGGGACGTATTTTGGGAGAGTCTGCAGCATTACTGTTTACAGCAGGATTTGCCCATTCCATTTACAACATTATTGATGGGTTAGGTAGTGCAGGAGCATCTCTGACAGTGGCGTTGTATGTTTACGCAAAAGAACAAGGAGAGTTTGGTGTGGCATTTGCGATTGCTGCTATTTTGATGATTTTGACATTATTGATTAATCTACTGGCTACACAGGTAGGAAGATACTTTAAGAAAAGGAGAGATATATGAGAGACATTATCACGGTAAAAGATATGTGTCTGTGGTATGGAGAATCCCAGGCACTTCATAATGTAAATATGAACATATCGGAAAAAAGTATTACAGCATTGATCGGACCATCAGGGTGTGGAAAATCCACCTTTTTAAAAACCTTGAATCGAATGAATGACCTGGTTCCTGGAGTGAAAATTACAGGAGAAATTACGTATAATGGAGAGAATATATTTGCACCATCTGTGGATGTAAATATGCTACGAAAGAAAGTTGGGATGGTGTTTCAAAAACCAAATCCATTTCCAATGAGTATTTATGATAATGTGGCATATGGACCTAGAACCCATGGGATTACGAGCCGTGTGAAACTAGATGATATTGTTGAACGGTCTTTGCGTGATGCAGCAATCTGGGATGAAGTAAAAGATCGATTGAAAAAGAATGCCTTGGGATTATCAGGAGGACAGCAGCAAAGACTTTGTATCGCAAGGGCTCTTGCAGTAGAACCAGAAGTCCTTTTGATGGATGAACCAACCAGTGCGTTGGATCCAATTTCCACATCCAAAATAGAGGAACTTGCAATTGAATTAAAAGAAAAATATACCATTATTATCGTTACACATAATATGCAGCAAGCGGTTCGTATCTCTGATCAGACAGCTTTTTTCTTATTAGGAGAATTGGTAGAATATGGAAATACAGAAGCGCTGTTTTCTCAGCCATGTGATAAGAGAACTGAAGACTATATTACAGGGAGGTTTGGATAATGAGAAGTCGATTTGATGAGCAATTAGCACTTTTAAATAAGGAATTGATCACAATGGGTTCGTTGTGTGAAAGCGCCATTTCTCTTGTTTCAAAAGCGCTTGACAATAGTGACGAAGAAATGACAAAAAAAATAGCTGAATTAGATTCAGAAATTGATCAAATGGAACGAGATATTGAATCGTTGTGTTCCAAAATGCTTTTGCAACAACAACCAGTCGCAAGGGATCTGCGACAAATTTCTGCTGCTTTAAAAATGATTACTGACATGGAAAGAATTGGAGATCAAGCACAAGATATTGCAGAAATTATCTCCTTTTTAAACGGACACACCGCTCAGGTGCACCGTCAAATTCATGAAATGGCAGAAGAAACGATAAAAATGGTAACCGATAGCGTGGAAGCATATGTTAAAAAGGACGCTTCTTTGGCAGCAACAGTGATCGCATATGATGATGTAGTTGATGACAATTTCAATCAAATAAAAAATGATCTAATACAAGTAATCGCAGAAAATCCAAAAGAAGGGGAATATGCCATGGATCTTTTGATGATTGCAAAATATTTCGAGCGAATAGGAGATCATGCATGTAACATTGCGGAATGGGTGATATTTTCAATTGCTGGGAATAAAAAAGACAATCGAATCCGTGCGATTGAAAAAGCCAAGTAATAGGAGTATAATTTATTCCAAATACGAAAGCTAGAAATATAGGAAAAGGATGTGCATGGAATGATCTTTTGTGTAGAAGATGACGAAGGAATTCGTGAATTGATGATATATGCTTTAAGTTCAGCAGGATTTGAAGCAAAAGGGTTTGTAGATGGAGAGAAATTCTTTGAGGCATTAAAGATGGAAAGACCGCAACTTGTGATGTTAGATATTATGTTGCCTGGTGAAGATGGAATCGAAATCTTAAAAAAGTTAAAAGGGAAAAAAACGACAGAAGATATTCCTGTAATTATGACGACTGCAAAAGGAACCGAGTATGATAAAGTCATAGGGCTAGATCTTGGTGCAGATGATTATTTGGCAAAACCATTTGGTATGATGGAAATGGTATCTCGTGTGAAGGCAGTTCTTCGAAGAGTAAAACCAAAAAATGATTCAAACATCTTTCGGGTTGGATGTTTGGAGCTTAACAAAGGAGAACATACGGTGTTTGTTTCAGGAGAGCGTATTGAACTGACACTGAAAGAGTATGAACTTCTTCATATGTTCATGAATAATATAGGAAGAGTGTACACAAGGGAGCAGTTATTGCAAAGTGTATGGGGAATGGATTACACAGGAGAAACTCGTACAGTAGATGTTCATATAGGGACCTTACGGTCAAAGCTAAAGGAATGTGGAGATTATATAGAAACGATACGAGGAGTTGGTTATAGAATGGAGGCGTAGTCATGACAAAACGGATTTTTCGGTCAATCAGTCTTGTTGCAATCAGCATTTTTCTTGCGTCAGGTGTACTGTTTATGGGGGTGTTGTATAGTTATTTTTCAAATGTACAAAAGGAACAGCTTCAAATGCAAACAAAACTTGCGGCACAAGGTGTAGAGGATGAAGGGATTTCGTATTTTGAGGGACTAGAAGTTGGAAAAGGATTTCGAATTACCTGGATCAATCAAAATGGAATCGTACTATATGATAGTGCAAGAGATACCAGTAAAATGGAAAATCATTTAGAACGAGAAGAAATTAAAGAAGCTCTTCAAATGGGAAAAGGAGAAAGCTCCCGTTATTCTTCAACACTGATGGAACGATCTCTTTATTGTGCCACTGAGTTAGAAAATGGAACGGTGCTTCGTTTATCACTTGCACAACATACAATATTTACGTTGGTTCTTGGCATGGTACAGCCGATTTGTATTATATTTGTCATTGCGATTATCTTATCTCTATTTTTTGCATCTAGATTATCAAAAAAGATTGTCAAGCCGCTTAATGAGATTAATCTGGATCAACCATTGAAAAATGAAGGATATGATGAAGTGGCACCACTACTTCGCCGGATCGATGCACAGCAATGTCAAATTAGAAAACAAACGCATGAGTTGTACCAAAAAACAAAGGAATTTGAAACCGTAACAAATGGAATGACAGAAGGTATTGTCTTATTGGATAGTAAACAAACTATTTTGAGTATAAATCCAGCAGCAATCCGATTGTTTGAAACAGATTCTTCTTGTAGAGGAAAAAATATTTTATCTGCGAATCGAAATTTAGATTTGCAATCCTTGCTTGCAAAAGCAGAAGAAGGAAAACATGCAGAAATGGTCTTGGAATTGGGAAATGGAACATATCAATTTGATGCAAGCCCGGTTACCTCAGATGGAAAAGTTTCCGGAATGATTCTTCTTATGTTTGATGTAACAGAAAAAGAAAGGGCAGAGCAAATGCGTCGAGAGTTTACAGCAAATGTATCTCACGAACTCAAGACGCCGCTTCATACCATTTCAGGATGTGCAGAACTGTTGTCAAATGGAATTGTAAAAGAGGAAGATGTTTCAAAATTTTCGTCACAAATTTATACCGAAGCCCAAAGGATGATTCGTCTTATTGAAGACATCATTCGATTGTCTCATTTAGATGAGGGGGCAGTAGATATGAAGCGGGAAAAAGTTGATCTTTATGCATTAGCAGAAAAGGCAATAGATTTACTTGGGAAAGAAGCAAAGAAAGCACAGGTACAAATGAGCCTAGAAGGGGAACATGCAATTGTATGTGGAATTCCACATTTATTGCAGAGTATTGTTACAAATCTGTGCGATAATGCAATCAAATATAACAAGGAAAATGGTTTTGTAAAAATTTCCATTCGGAATACAGAAGAATGTATACAACTTCTTGTTTCAGATACTGGAATTGGTATTCCAAAAGAACATCAAGAACGTATCTTTGAGAGATTTTATCGTGTAGATAAAAGTCACTCAAAGGAGATTGGCGGAACGGGACTTGGGCTTTCCATTGTAAAACATGCAGCAAGATTGCATAATGCGACTATTGAAGTAGAAAGTACAGAAAATGAAGGAACTACAATTACAGTATCCTTTTTAAGAGCTTAAAGAAATGACCTGACAGATATTTTAACAATATTTGTCAGGTCATTTTTTATGTTTTTGATCAATACTTGAGAAAGCAAATATCAAGGATTCTTTACAAAAGATATAAGTTATGCTAAAATATGGTAAAATAAATTGGAATTGCTAAACAAAATAATTTAGGAATAAAAGAATCTTATGAACAAAATATTTGGCGAAAATGGAATATTATACAGGGGAATTAATAGAATTGTTGATTTGATAGTACTTAACGTGATATTTGTTTTGACATGCCTACCAGTCATAACAATTGGTTCAGCGTGTGTTTCGATGTATCAGTTAACAATAAAAATGATTAAAAACGAAGAAAGTTACATTGTTCAAAGCTACGTGAAAGGGATAAAAGATAATTTTAAAAAATCAACCATTTTCTGGGGGTGCTTATTGATACTTTTAATTGTATTAAGTGTAGATTTTTTTATCGTATGCTCGTTTGCGAAACCGATACGACAAATATTATTGACATTACTAATTTCGGTATTTTTAATATTGATGATGGTTGTTTCTTATGTATTCCCATTAATGGCAAAGTTTGAAAATTCCTTAAAAAATACTTTAAAGAATGCATTTATAATTTCCATGAGTAAAATAGCACATACAGTTGTAATCGTGGGAATCAATGTTTTGCCTGTGATAATGTTTTTTTGTGTAGAAAAAATGCGGATTTATATAATTAATTATTATGTGATATTAGGATTTTCACTTTCTGCATATATTAATTCGTATTTTTTGCGAGATGTATTTAAAAAAGTGTTTGATATAGAAGTGTAAGAAAGGAATTTGGAATGGGTTGGAGAAAAAAATATATTCGATGGATCGTATATATTGGAATATTCATTTTAGTTTGGTATTTTCTTAAGATTGTTATTATAGACAACAAAGAAATAGTTCTAAATGTTTTGGTTTTGGACACGAAAGCGGATGCAGAAAAAATAAAAAAAGAACTCGCATTTTATATTAAACCAAACAAAAAAGAGAGAATAGAAATCACTAAAATTGATCCTACTATTCCCGAAAATGATCCAGTTATTTTAACGTGGATTCGTTCTAGAACATTTGATTTACTTCTTGCTGAAGAAAAACAAATGGAAAGGTTTGCGAATGCAGGATACTTTTTTCCGTTAGATGATCTGCTTGGTGATGCTATTAAAGAGTTAGATACAATTTACCGTTGTGATCTATTAGAGCATGATGATGAAGGGAATGTTCAGGTGGTAGAAAAAGAAAAACCATTTGGAATTTATATGAGAACTAACAGTCAATTGTATCAGATACAAGACCCGATCGTGTCTGTTGTGATAAATGCACCCAATAAAAAAAACGTAGTCAAAGTTCTTGAAAATTGGGTGATAAATGATAAAAGAGGTAGGAAATGAAAGTAACGATTAGAGATGTAGCAGAGTATGTAGGTGTGTCGGTTGCAAGTGTTTCGCTTGTGTTAAATGAGAAGGAGTGCAGAATTCCTGAAGAAACACAAAAAAAAATTATTTCAGGAGCAGAGGAACTTGGTTATAAAGTTAAACCGAGGAAAAAACAAATCACAAGAAAAGTGATAGGAATTGTCTATTCATCGATGGATAATGAATTAATTAAAGAATGTTTAAAGGCAATTGATGATTATGCATCGTTGTATGGATATGAAACATTTCAAATGTATTGTGCTGATGATTCGAGAAAATGTGTAAAAAAAATAAAAAATGCAGTGTCCTTTGGTGCGGCAGGTTTAATTGTAATTCCGCCAAATGATATGAACAGTGAAAATCATCATGTCCTTTTAGGGGATGCTTTGAGTTCTGCAAAAGTTCCATTTGTACTTCTGGACAGAGCTATTTTTAAAGTGTTTTGCGATTTTGTAACTGCGGACATTAAAATGGGAGCAAATATTGCAGTAGAGTATTTGATTAGACATGGACATAAAAAAGTTGGGATTTTAGCGGGAAGAAAAGAAGTTTATAATACTAGAAAAAGAGTGGAAGGATATAAAGAAGGACTTGCTTTGAATAAAATTCATTTTGAGGATAGCTTAGTTTATTATAGTTGCTCTTCTGCGGATGATGGAAAAAAAGGGATAGAGCACTTGATCAATCAAGGCGCTACAGCGGTTTTGGCAGGAAGTGTTGAATTGGCGCAGGGCGTTTATGAGTATAGTAAACAAAATGGGAAAAAAATTGGAGAGGACATTTCGATCATAGGTTTTGTCAGCATGGTAGAAGGAAAAAGATTTCATCCAATTTTGACAAGCATATATCAGCCGGGAGAACAGATGGGGAGAAAGGCGGCTGAAATTATCATTAATCGTATTCAAAAGAAAGATGTGTCCAACGTTAAAACAAATTATTTTGTTCCAGCATTGATGGAAGGGGAGTCAGTAAATAAATTAAATTGTTTTGAATAAAAAAGTTATATTGTAGTTTCAGTCAGAGTGATAAAGGAAGCATATTCATCTATTTGTGCAATAAATAGAAAAGAATATGCTTTTTTTGTATATATTATACAAATAGAGAAATTTACCTGATTTTATCATATGAACAAATTAAACTTTATAAAAAATTAAACAATAAATATCAGAAAACAACTATAATATAATTTAAATAAAAGATAATAGAAAAAATTAAGAGAAATATACAATAAAAATAAAGATTGACAGATTGATTAAACAAAAATATAATAAGGTTAACAAATAAAAAACAGGTTAAAAATAATGATTTTATCAGAAGGAGGAGGAAAAATGAAGAAGAAAATTGTATCAGCGATACTAAGTGTAGTAATGGTAATGTCATTGGTTGTAGGGTGCGGAGTGTCTACAAAAAAAGAAGAACAAGACGATTCAAAAAAAGCTGAAGATGACGCAAAAGATGGAATCACAGTTCTATCAGATGAAGATCTAGAAGGGAGAGAGGAAATAACACTCTGGTTTTGGGGAGCTGAACCATATGCACAAGAGGCGTTTAAAGAGATTTTGGTTGATAAATATAATAAATCTCAAGATAAGTATCAGTTGTGTGTGGAATTTAGACCGTCTGTTGATACAGATATGACAACAGCCTTGGCTGCAAACCAAGGACCAGACATCGTCTATGGATCAGGACCAGCATTTGTTATGCCACTTGTGGAAGCAGGAAAATTAGAGAATATGAATCGGTACGCAGAAAAATATGGCTGGGAAGATAAAATATTAACCCCATATTATGAAGCCGGAAAAGTAAAGGGGGATTTGTACAGTTTAACGAATGGTGTAAGTACAATGGGAGTATTCTATAACAAAAAAGTTTTGGAAGATAATGGATGGAAAGTACCAACAACAATAGAAGAGATGGAAAATGTTATGGATCAGGCATTGGAAAAAGGACTTTATGCGTCAGTAACAGGAAACAAAGGCTGGCAACCAGTAAATGAGAATTATGCTTCATTATTTTTAACGCATATTGCAGGTCCAGAAACGATGTACGATGTGTTGACTGGAAAAGAAAGTTGGAAAAATGATAATGTTGTAGCGGCAATTGAAAAGACAAAAGATTGGTGGGACAAAGGATACTTAGCTGGTGAAGATTACGTGAATTTAAATTTTAGTGAATCATTGCAATTACTAGCAGATGAAAAAGCTCCTTTTTTTGTAGGTCCATCTATCGCGTATCAATGGGCTGCATCATACTTTGTTGACGAAAAAGAAGAAAATATTGCGTTTATTCCATTTCCTGCAACCAAACAGGTTCCAAATACTACATATACTCTGGGAAGTGCCTGTACATTGTCAATTAACGCAAATGCAAAAGAGGAACATAAAGATGAGGCTGCGAAAATTATTGATATGATGATGAACGCTGAGTTCATGCAGGAAATGACATCAGCATGGCCAGGATATTGGGGAACGCCACTAAAAGATCTTTCGACTGTTGATACAAGTAACATGAATTACTTATCTAGTCAGTACGTAGAGGTTGTGAGAGATATTTCAGATGCTGTCAATAAAGGAAATTTTGGATATTATGACAATGTATTTTTCCCACCGGCAACGCAACAAAGGATCATAAATATTGATGAAGTATGGTTTGAAACAGTATCTGTAGAGGAGTATGTTGAATCATTAGAGAAAGAATTTAAGACGGAATACGAAAAAGGTATTGTCCCGCCAATCCCGAAACCAACAATGAAATAATAGAAACATAGTTAAAGGGCTGGCATGAGAAGTTACATGTCAGCTTTTTGCTACAATAGATTAATTCGTATGAGGGAGAACATGAAGAAAAAAAGATTAAATTATAATTATTTGTTGATTGCACCGGCTCTGATGATAAGTGCTTGTATTATTTTAATACCAGGAATTATGACGGTGGTGTATTCTTTCACAGATTGGAATGGTCTATCACCTAATGTTAATTTTATAGGATTTAGGAATTTTATTGAATTGTTTCACGATAAAATATTTTATAAAGCAATTCAAAACAATTTAATTTGGACTGTTTTATTTTTAACTATTCCAGTGTGCATCGGAATGTTGGCAGCAATGCTTTTATTAACAAGGAAAAAGACAAGAAGTATCTATCAAGTTGCTTTTTTGATTCCATATGTATTGGCGCCATCAGTAAATGCAATGCTTTGGATGAACGTAATCTTTAGCCCAGTAGCTGGAATAATTTCCGTAATAAGAAAAATAGGATTTGATCTTGGATCACCATTGGCAAATATGAAAACGGCTATATATGGATGTGCTGCGGTTGATATTTGGCATTATTGGAGCTACCTAACGGTAATATATCTTGCAGCATTGCGTCAAACTCCAACAGATCAGGTAGAAGCTGCTAGATTAGATGGATGTAATGGATGGCAGTTATTTCGATACATCTATCTCCCAAATATAATGTCAACGGTAACATTGATGTTCGTAATGATTACAATAGGATCTTTTTTAGCGTTCGATTATGTTAAATTGATGACAGGTGGAGGACCAGCGCATGCCACAGAAGTGCTTGGTACATACGCTTATTCTTTTGCCTTTGGATCTATGAAAGTCGGAAAAGCAGCAGCAGTAGGTCTATTTATTAGTTTCTTTGGATTAATTGCATCGTTTATATATACAAGAATTAGCAAAAAAGAAGAAATACAATAGGAGGAACGTTTATGGAAACAAGATCGAAAAAGAAATCAATTGTAATAAATATCATGATCCACGTTGCCCTTCTTTTCCTTGCTGTTATTTGTTTGGCGCCAATTGCATTGGTACTGATTAATAGTTTTAAAACAAATACGGAAATTGTTGCCAATCCACTGTCCCTTCCAACAATTTTGCATCTGGAAAATTATATTGGAGCGTGGGAGACTGGAAATTTTACTGTGGGGTTTTTAAATAGTATCAAATTAACTGGATGTACCGTGATTATCGTTTTAATTACATCTAGTTTAGCAGGATACGTGTTATCTGGAAAGAGAATAAAAGGAAGTGGCACAATTTTAATGTATTTTATGATGGCGATGACAGTACCCATTCAATTATTTCTTTTTCCACTATATTATGCATATGCGAAAATGAATTTAATTGGTAATATTCCAGCAACAAGTGTTATTTTAGCTGCGTTGTACATGCCGTTAGCAGTTTTTTTGATGCGAACATATTTTTTGAATGTTCCAAAAGAATTAGAAGAATCTGCAAGGATGGATGGAGCAGGAACAGCACAAGTGATTTGGCACATTATGAGACCAGTAGTTTCTCCGGGGTTGATAACAGTCGCAATTTTAGTGGGCCTACAGTCTTGGAATGAGTACTTAATATCATCCACATTTTTACAAGGACAAAAGAAATTCACGGCTACCTTAGGATTTCTTGCCATGCAAGGTTCGTTTGGATCAGATATGGGAATTATGATGGCAGCAGCATTTATCCTAATAGGACCAATTATATTATTTTTCGTATGCACACAAAGGTATTTTGTAGATGGAATGGTTAGTGGTGCGATAAAAGGATGATAGTTGAAGGAGAAACATATGAGTATAAAGAAATATGAACATGCAATATATGCAGGTGTATTAGGAAAAATTATAGGAGTTTATCTTGGAAGACCGATTGAAGGATGGTCTTATGAAAAAATAAGAGATACTTTCGGTGAGGTTTATTATTATAAGAATCATGAAACAGGAGCACCATTAATTGTACCAGATGATGATATCTCAGGAACTTTTACCTTTTATCGTGCGTTAGAAGACTGTAATTATGACAAGGAGATTACTGCAAAAACAATTGGGGATGCATGGCTAAATTATATTATTGAAAATCAAACAATCTTATGGTGGGGGGGATTGTGTAGAAGTACAGAACACACAGCCTATATTCGATTAAAAAATGGAATAGATGCACCAGATAGTGGAAGTGAAAAATTAAACGGAAAAAGCATGTCAGAACAAATAGGAGCGGAAATCTTTATTGATACCTGGGCATTAGTCAATCCTGGAAATCCTGAATTAACTGCAAAAATGGCACGAAATGCCGCTAGTGTAAGTCACGATGGGTTGGCAGTAGAAGCGGCTGTTTATTTGGCGGTAATGGAATCAATGGCTTTTGAAGAAAAAAATATAGAGACACTGTTGGATGAAGGAATTAAATATGTAAAAAATGAGCAATTGATTTGTTTAATAACAGAGCTTAGAAGAAAATGCAAAAATGCGTCCGATTGGCATGAAGTACGTGAGTGGATTGCAGAAAAGCACGGATATGACAAGTATCCGGGAAATTGCCCAATGGTAACAAATCATCTTGCTTTATTAATGTCGTTTATAATGGGGGGAAATGATTTTGGAAAAGCGTGCATGATCGCTTGTTCAGCAGGATGGGATACCGATTGCAATTCGGGAAATGTAGGATGTTTAAACGGAATTCGTCTTGGTTTATCTGCATTGGAACAAGGGGCAAATATTCGCTGCCCAGTTTCAGATCGTTTGTATGTTGTGACAAGTGATGGTGGTGAAACCATTTCAGATGCCGTTTTAGAGACGAGAAAAATTGTGAAAGCGGCTGCAGCATTAGCAGGAGAAAAAATGGAATTTCCGAAAGAACGTTATGCTTTTGAATATCCAGGAAGTGTGCAGGGAGTTATTCCGTTTCATGAGAATCAACATGAACAGACCTTAACCAAAATTGAAAATGCGTATAAAAAAAATGGAATAAGTGGGTGTGAAATTTTTTACGAAGGGTTAGGTCCTGGTCTCCATGCAGCTTGTTGTGTGGACACATTTATTGATTTAAAGCCGAAAGGGAAGGAAGGAACCAGTTATTTTGATGTACTTTGTTCACCAACATTATATAGTGGGCAGGAAGTAACTGCTAAATTTGTATGCAAGAATCAAAATAATCCTAACTTAAAATTATTTATACAGTATTTTGATGAGAGAGACGAACTTGCACTGAAATATTCAAGTCTGAATGCACTGATCAAGGGAGAAAATACTATCAGATGGAAAATACCAGATACAAAGGGACACGTGATTTATAGGCTTGGTATTTATTTAGAAAGTAATGTTAGATTAGATGGAAGTATTATTTTAAGTACGATGGATTGGTCAAATGCCCCTATACATTATGAGATGGGACGTTCAATGGAAATGACTCCAACATTAACACCATGGACAACAACTACAGCATGGCTAAGATCATTTGTGTCATCGGCAGATCATTTTAACCCAGATTACACGGTGACTTTTTCGATTTGTCACGAACATCAAAATGGAGTGGTTACGACAGGAACAAGTGATTGGAAAGATTATGCCATAACTTCTGTTATAACATTTTCTCAACAAGAGTGTGCCGGACTGGTTGCACGTGCAAAAGGACACAGACAGTATTATGGAGCGGTTTTTACAAATGGACGTGCAGAAATATATCGGCAGAAAAATGAAACGAGAACGATTATTTCATCTAAAGCATTCGATTATAAAATTGATCAGACCTATAAACTTCGATTTGCACTAAGAGAAAATTTGTTGGAATTTTATGTTGATGATCAGCTCGTATTATCAGGAAAAGACGATACATACATTTGTGGGCAAGCCGGATATGTTGTAGATTCTGGGGCAATTTTAGCAGATGGATTCGTAATAGAAAGATTATGAGGAGAAAGTGATGAGCATAAAGAAATATGAAAATAAAATTTATGCAGGAGTGTTAGGGAAGATTATTGGAGTATATTTAGGAAGACCGGTGGAAGGCTGGAGTTATGAAAAAATTC
Organism: Ruminococcus sp.; assembly: GCA_020024635.1. Classification (GTDB taxonomy): domain Bacteria; phylum Bacillota; class Clostridia; order Lachnospirales; family Lachnospiraceae; genus JAHHTM01. The sequence continues at coordinate 28,688 of JAHHTL010000019.1, read as the reverse complement.
AGAAAACATTCGGAGAAATTCAGTATTATGTCCATGAAGAAGTTGGTGTACCTTTGATTGTGGCGGATGATGATATTTCAGGTACATTTGGCTTCTTTAGAGCTATTGCGGATAATGGATTTAAAGAAAATACATCAGCAAAAGAATTTGGAAATGCATGGTTGAATTACATTATTGAAAATAAAACGATTCTCTGGTGGGGAGGATTAGGAAGATCTACAGAACATACTGCATATTTAAATCTAAAAAGTGGGATTGAAGCACCTAGAAGTGGTTCAATTGAACGAAATGGAAAAACATTGGCAGAGCAGATAGGGGCTCAAATCTTTATAGATGCAATAGCAATGGCATGTGCAAATCAGCCAAAACTTGCGGTTGAATTGGTAAGAAATGCAGCCAGTGTCAGCCATGATGGCATTGCAGTGGATGCGGCGTGTCATTTGGCAGCGCTAGAGGCGATGGCATTTGAAGAAAAAGATATTAATAAACTATTAGATCGTTCGGAATTCTATATTGAGGACGATCGACTTTTAAAAATAGTAAGAGATGTACGGAATATTTGTGAAGAAGAAAAGGATTGGAGAAAAGTACGTGCTTATTTGGATTTGAAATATGGATATGATGTGTATCCGGGATGTTGTCACATGGTTCCTAATCATGCCATGGTCATTGCAGCAATTATTTTAGGAGGTGATGACTTTCAAAAATCGATTAGTATTGCAAGTTCAGCAGCATGGGATACGGACTGCAATGCTGGAAATGTGGGAGCATTTAATGGAATTCGTCTAGGAGTGGAAGGAATTAATGCAGGACCAGATTTTCGGAGTATGGTTGCAGATCGTCTGTATGTTGTAACTTCAGACGGAGGCTCAGTTGTTTCGGATGCTGTTATAGAAACAAAAAAAATTATAGAAGTAGCACAACATTTCAATAATGAAAAAGTACAAATATCCAAAGAACGATTTACATTTGAATATCCTGGATCAGTACAGGGCTTTCAAAAATGTGAATTCAATCATGGCGGAAGAGCAGAAGCTTCCATTACAAATAGAAATGAAAAATCCCATGAAAATGGATTGGCAATCGAGTGCATAAATCTGGCAAAAGGAACTTCAGTTAATGTTTGCACACCAACTTTTATCGATTTTTCAAAATTGGCGTCAAATTTCTCAACGGTAGCATCACCAACATTATATTCTTCTCAGATAGTTCATACGACAATGCATCTGTTAGAAAATACAGAGATTAGAGTTAGACCGTATATTTTATATTATGACATCAATAATCATGTGCAGGTTCAATATGGAGAAGAGTGGAGCGTTACAAATTTAGCAAAAACATATGCATGGAGTGTGCCAGACACAGGGGGGATGTTGATTTGTAAATTAGGATATCAAATTCTTAGTGAGTTTCGTTTTACAGGAACGATTATTTTCAATCAGATTGACTGGAAGGGAGCACCAAAAGAATTTGCACAACGAGGGATGTTAATGAATTCTATTTGGAATACCAATCCTCTGTGGATGGCTGGATTTGCAAGTTCTGCAGTGCAATTTGCAGCGGACTTCAAACAAACATATTGTGTTTCTCATATTGAAAAAGATGGTTTGGTAACAATTGGAACAAAAGAGTGGAAGGATTACAGTGTTGCGTCGACACTTTTTTATAGTTTACACAAAGAAGGGGGGTTAGTGCTTCGAAGTGTAGGACATAGAAGATTTTATGCCGCTGTATTAAAGGGGTTTCACAAGGCACAAATTTTCATGGAAAAAGATGGGAAAAGAAAAATTTTAGGAGAAGTTGACTATCCCTATAAAGAAGACAAGGGATATAGCATGAAATTTAGTGCGAAAGGTAATGTTCTTACATTATATATAGATGGAGAGAAAAAAATTGAAGTTGTAGATGAAACCTATGTAGAAGGAGCTGCTGGATTTTTGATATCCGAAGGAACGATGACTTGTGATAGCTTCATGATCAGAAGTTAGGAGGCGTTTATGAAATTTATAGTAGTGTCAGCTGTAGTAACAGATGAAATCCATTTTTTTGATGGGAAGAAAATAATTGTACCAGGAGGTGCAGGAATTTATGCACTTGCGGGTATTAAATTATGGGAAGATGATGTGGAAATTTTAACAGGTGTAGGGGAAGATTATTTTCAACTTCATGGTGAATGGTATGAAGAAAATAAGATTTCTACAGAGATGATGAAAGTAAAAGATCCACATTCGCCATACACGATTATTCATTATTTTGAAGATGGAGAAAGAGAAGAAACACCGAAATACGGAATTTCACATTTTAATAGACTTGAAACAACAGCAGAAGAATTAAAGGAACATTTAGAAACGTCAGATGGAATTTATATTTTTAAAAATTGTGATTCAAAATTTTGGGACTCTTTATTAAAAATAGAGCGAAAATGTAGTACAAAAATTATGTGGGAAATTGCAGCAGACGCAGCAATTCCAGAAAATATTGGTAAAATAGAAAAAATTTTAAAATGGGTGGATGCATTTTCTATTAATGTCACAGAAGCTCAATCTCTATTTGGAATAGGAGATTTGAAAGAAATCATAAACAGACTTCAAAACTGGAACTTAGACTTAGTGTTTTTACGTCGGGGAGCCAAAGGAGCTGTCTTGATTTCGAGTGAAAGTGTGGTATATGTTCCATCACAACCTGATGTAAATGTAGTAGATCCTACGGGAGGAGGAAATAGCTCAACAGGCGGTGTACTTTGCGGAATGGTAAAAAAATGTTTACCAAAGGAATGTGGAATCATGGGGGGATTATCTGCGGCTATGTGTATATCACAGCATGGAGTTCCGAGACATATTACAAAAGAGATGAGAGCACAAGCCGAACAAAGGTTAAAGGAAAATGAATTATGCGAAGTGAAAAAATAAGAGAAAAGAGTTCAATAAAACAAATTCAAAAACAATATAAATATTATCAAAATGTTCCGGAAAGAGGACTTCTGATAAAAGGGCGTCCCGCATTGACACAAATAGATCCTCAAAAAGTTGGAGATTTTGTTCTGATTACAGTAAGAGATCCATTATGTGCTTATAATGAGGATCCTGCTAAATTGATTTCAGATCGGTTGAAGGATGCTAAAATGATTGGAAATTCAGGAATGTTTATAAGTTATACAGGAACGTATAAAGGAGCCAAGATCACAGTGGTTAGTGGAGGAAGTGGCTCTCCTGAAATGGAACTTATTCTTTATGATTATATGGAATATACAGATGCTCATACTTTTTTACGGGTAGGAGGATCAGGAGGAATTGGAGATGACGTAAAACCAGGAGATGTTGTCATTTCCAGTGGAGTTGTTAGAGAAGAGGGAATGACAAAAGCATATATTCCACCATCTTACCCTGCGGCAAGTCATTATGAAGTTGTGGCGGCTATGGTGCAAGCAGCAGAAAAAATGCAAGCCCCATATCATGTTGGAACAACAGTTTCCGTGGATAGTGATTTTATTGGAGGGGGGCGTCCGAGTGTGGGGGGATATATGCAACCGTGGAATACCGAGTTTGCAGGTATTTACAATCGGGCTGGCATCCTAAATGGTGATCGAGAATCAGCGGCAATAGTTACATTGTCGTCGCTCTTTGGAAGACGTGGTGGATCAATCTGTTCGGTAGCAGATAATCTTTGTACAGGGGAAATTTTTCAGGCCGGACATGGACATAATTATGCAATAGACATTGCTCTTGAAGGGTGTGCAATACTTAATAAAATGGATCAATGTAAAAGAGAAAAAGAAAAAAGATACTGGTATCCAGAAATGGGAAAGGAAATAAAAAATGATTAAATATTCAAATCCAATGAGTAGGCAGGTAGAAAGTTTACCAGAATTAATTGAACAACAGTATAAGGATTTAGAACCAAAAACAAGGACTGTGCTTACGTTTCAGGAAATATACAATATTCAGAGAATTGTTCTTACGGGATGCGGAGATTCCTATGCAGCAGCAATGGCAACAAAACATGCATTTGAAATGCTTACGGGAATTCCAACAGAAGTGGTTTCAGCAATTGAATTAAGTCGGTTTTATTGTAAGAAACATTTAGGGGTTGATTGTCGAAATCCATTGGTAATAGCAATCAGTAACTCAGGGACTGGAGCTCGTGTTTCTGAGGCTGTTCAAAGAGCAAGAAAATATGGTTGTTTTATTTTAGGAATAACCGGATGTGAAGAATCTCCACTAGGTGTTAATTCAGATAAAATATTACAATTAGATATTCCAACATTTGAAGGGGCACCTGGAACAAGAAGTTATCTAGTTAGTGTAATGTCGTTGTTATTGCTTGCAATTCGATTTGGGGAAGTGCGTCATCAGTACTCGATGACACAAGCTGAACGTTATCGAGATGATATAAAAATGCAAGGAAAGGCTTTAAAGAAGTTACTGCCAAAGATGGAAGAAACTGTAGCAAATACCGCAGAACAATGGAAAGATTTCCCTTGTTATGACTTTATTGGAGCGGGATTCGATTATGCCACAGCATGGTTTGGACAAGCAAAAATTTTAGAAGCCACTGGAAAGTTTGTTATGCATATTAATACAGAAGAGTGGTTCCATCTAAATTTCTTTGCGCGAGAAGCAAAAAAATTGGGAACCGTTGTTATTGCGAACACAACCAATCCTGCACATAGTAGATCAAAAGAATTAGTGAAATATGCAAATGTATTACATAGACCATTACTGGTTATTACAGATGGTGACGCCTCTGATTTCGATGAGGAAGAGGCAACGTACATTAAAGTACCAAAAACGAATTATTCCATAACGATGCCTTTAACTCAGTTTGCACCAGTATGTTTGTTGGCATCCTATTTGTCAGAAATACTTGGGGAAACATATGGACGAGGATGTGAAGGAGATTGGGAATTTAGCAAAAATGGTGCAGGAGTAACAAATAGTGAAATCATAGTTGATTAGGAGAAGTGAGTATGGTTAAACAATTCAACATAAAAACAAAATATAACGATATATATGATATTACAGAATGCGTAAAGAAAACAGTAGAAGAAAGTGGAATTAAGGAAGGAATATGTATGGTATATAATCCACATTCAACAGCAGGAATTACAGTGTTTTCACCGTGGGATCCAGATGGATTTAAGGATTTAGATGAGGAAATTCGAAGATTGATCCCAACAAAGGTAGACTTTCATCATCAACATGATACACCACAAGATGCAGCCGGACATATAAAATCAGCTTTAATGGGGATTTCCAGTAGCTTTATTGTTACAGAAGGAAAGCTTTTGTTAGGGGGATCCCAAGGAATTTATTTTTTAGAATTCGATGGACCTAGAAATAGAGAATATTATGTAAAAATACAAGCAGATTAAGAGGAGGATGCAACATGAAAAAAATAATTTTGGACTGCGATCCTGGAATGGATGATTCTATGGCCATCATTATGGCTGTAAAATCATCGGAATTGGATGTGAGGGCAATCACAACAGTGAATGGAAACTACCCAGTCGATGTAACAAGTGCCAATGCACGAAAAATTTTAGAATTAATCAATGAAACACATATTCCAGTGGCTCGTGGAATGGCAAACCCGATCATTAGAAATGTTCCCAAAGATCCATTTACACATGGAATAGATGGACAAGCAGAAGTTTTTTTACCAGAACCTAAAATGCCATTATCGGAATTAAATGCGGTAGATTTGATTATAAAAATTATTAAGGAAAATCCAGGAGAGGTTACGCTAGTGGTAACAGGACCTATGAGCAACATTGCAATGGCAATGCAAAAGGCACCAGAAATAAAAAATATGATTCCTTGTATTATCGCAATTTCTGGTGCTTTTGGATTAAACGATTATGCATTTTTGAATGCTACAGGAGATACACCACAAAGTGAATGGAACGTCTATGTGGATCCAGAGGCGGCTAAAATTGTATATGAATCAGGGGTTGAATTCGTTGCACTAGGGTTAGATGTAGCAACACATTTTGATGTGAATTTTACAGATGAAGATTTAAAAAAATTGGAAGAAAGTAGTACAAAAGAAGCAAAATTTCTTTTGAATGCTATAAAATTTATCAATGCTAAAGGGTTTGAGGCATATTGTGCAGTTATTGATTGTATGGCAGTTGCATACGCCATTGATCCTACACTTGTAGAAACTTTTAAAGCACATGTAGGTGTTGAAACAAAAGATGGTCTAACACTTGGAATGACTGTAATTGATCGAAGACACCATTTTGTTTGGGAACATTTGCCATTAATTTCAGTTGGTCAAAAAGCTGACTACGGAAGGTTTCTAAAACTTTTGCTTGAATTAGTAGTGAAATAAAGGAGAAGATTATGTATAGATATCAACATTTTTTACTGAAAGACGAGGCACTATATATTGCAGGTCCAGAGTGTTTTTACACTTATGGATATGATGCGTTAGGTGCGATGAAAGCAAGAGCACAAGCTTTGGGGTTTGGAGTAACACTTCCCAACAATGATCCGTTAGATTTGGAGAATGAGGATCTTCAAAAAAGGGCAGACAGTATTTTTGGGAATTTAGAAAAAGTTATGATGGAAACAACGGCAGTGATTGCAGATCTAGAAGCTTACAGAGGAGCGGAACCGGATAGTGGTACAATTTACGAGCTGGGAATGGCATACGCCAAAGGTGCAAAATGTTATGGATATACCAGAGATAAGAGAAGCTTTGGTACAAAGAATCTTAGGTCATACATAAAGAATAATAAAGTTTGTGATGAACTAGGAAATAATGAGATGTATCAAAAACTTCCATTTGCGCCAACAATCATTGGATCAACTAAAATTGTGGAAGGTGATTTCGATGATTGTCTGAAAATGTTTATTTGTGATAAAGAAGAAGAGGTTAAAGCATTTGCGAGAAATAGTAGATCTATAATTAATGAAGTTTCATCGACGCAACAAACAAAGGATGAACCATTGGTTTACATTTCAGGAGTGGGAAGATACAAAGAAAATGCGAAAAAAGAGTTTGAGGAACTGAAACAAGTTTGTTCCCAATATGGATTAAAAGCTGTGGCTCCTACGGATTGGGTAGATAGTGTAAAAGAAATTAAGACAGATAACCCATATGTATGGGCAGCAAATATATTTAATAATTATCAACAGCATGTAAGAGAATGTGATATTATTATTGCAGATTTAAATGAGTATAGAGGATACGAAATTAATAACGATGTTGGATTTGAATGTGGAATGGGATTTCAACTGAAGAAAAAATTGTATGGATATATGCAAAATGCATCACCATTAATTGAGCGCATTCCTCATCTTGGAGAGAAAAATGAGTATCGTGATCATACAGGATGCAATGTCGAAAATTTCAATTATCCTGCAAATTTGATGTTTAGTTGTTCTATGGACATTGTACAAGGCGGATTTGAAGATGTCGTAAAAAAGGTTGCTAGTGAATATTTAAGAGGATAAAGGAGAAATTTGTATGAGTACACCACATAATAATGCCAATATCGGTGATATAGCAGATCGAGTATTACTTCCAGGAGATCCAATGCGTGCAAAGTATATAGCAGAAACATTTTTAGAAGATGCAATATGCTATAATGAAGTACGTGGAATGTTGGGATTTACAGGGACCTATAAAGGAAAGAGAATTTCGGTGCAAGGAACTGGAATGGGTATGCCATCAATGCATATCTACGCAAACGAATTAATAGAAATATATGGGGCAAAAAGATTAATTCGTGTGGGAACTTGTGGTAGTTTGCGCAACGAAGTTCATTTAAGAGATATTATCATTGCTTTAGGTGCTACAACGGATTCGAATATGAATCATGATAGATTTGGGAACATTTCTTTTGCACCAACCGCAAGTTTTGAATTGTTGCAAAAAGCATATGAAGAAGCTAAAAAGGAGCGGGTAAAGGCAATTGTTAGCAACGTATTTACAAGTGATAAGTTTTATGATGATAAGGCAAGGGAAAAAAACAAATTAGTTGCATCCTATGGGGTTTCAGCTGTGGATATGGAGACATGTGAATTATATACACTAGCAGCAAAGTATGAAGTTGATGCATTGACAATGTTAACAGTCAGTGACGATTTGGTAAATGGTGGGTGTTGCAGCGCACAAGAAAGACAAAGTGCGTTTTGCCATATGATACAAATCGCTTTAGAAATTATTTAAGGAACCCTGTCCTAAGATTGTTATAGGTTAAAACAGCACAATCTTCCTTGCTTAGATTTCGAAGCATCGCTATGTTATGAATTACCAGTTCCAAAGCACTTTTTGTGGTGTCAGGAATAGGGGCTGTGGAATGTTTTTTGTCAGCAGGGGCTTCGTCAAAAGCCCATCGCACTGCAGATAATCCATCTGTTTCTGTAAGAATCCGATTCAAAGGAACTGTCTCGGCTACATGTTTGGTGGCGGGATTCCACCAGACATCAGGACCGATAGAGAAATAGCAGTCCTGTTCTATGTAGTGCTCAAGGTATTTTTCGCAAGAATACCAGTGAACAAGATATCGATTAGGGTATTTACGAATCAGTTTAGAAATTTCTTTTTCTTGTCCTTTTGTATGAAGAATGACAGGTTTTTGAAGAGCACTGGCAAGTTCTAGCTGCTCTTCAAAGACTAGTTTTTGGATAGATAGAGGAACGGTGCACCATACCGTGTCCATTCCGATTTCCCCGATGATTGGCACTTTTTGTAAAAAAGTTTCTACTTCTGTTACTTTAAATTGATCTGCCTTCCAAGGATGAATCCCATAGGTAGGAAGGAGAAAGGAAGGAAGGTTTTTACGAAAAAAACAGATCAGATCCTCTGGAGTTGAATGAGAAAATAAAGAGGGAATGTTTTGGGCGATTCGTAATGTTAAATCTTCTTCAGATACATAATGGGTGTGTGCATCGCACACCCAATTTTTTTTCGATAAATTCATAGCGACTCCTTTTCATGATTGCTAATAAGAGAATAGATCTGTTGTCTAAGTTCACTTTGTTTATATAGCCAATTTCGGTCTCGTTTTACAGTTTCAATTTTAATCTCTCCCGTAATTCCATTTGGGGCAGGGGTTAGGATGAGAATTCGATCAGAAAGGTAAATTGCCTCATCCATATCATGTGTGACGAGAAGAACAGTACGATTTAGTTTCTTGCGCATTGCAAGAAGCCAGTCTTGCATTTCCCCTCTCGTAATCACATCCAAAGCACCAAAAGGTTCGTCTAAAAGAAGAATATCTGCGTGACAAAGAGCGGTTCTTAAAAAAGCTGCCCGTTGACGCATACCTCCAGATAGAGAAGAAGGGTAGCTGTTTTCATAACCAGAAAGTCCAAAAGTTGCAAAGTTTTTTAAGGCTTCTTTTTTGGTTTTCTCATAAGATCCATGTATTCTCCCATATAGACACACATTACTAAGAATTGTTTTCCATGGAAATAGCAAATCATCTTGCGGCATGTAAGAAAAATGTTCGGAAGATCCCAAAGTAGGTTTTGAATCGACAAAGATCGTACCATGATCTGGGGTTAGTATGCCAGTCAATAGTTTTAAAAGCGTCGATTTTCCGCAACCAGAGGGGCCTAAAATACTGACAAATTCTCCAGATTCCACAGAAAAATTGAGATTTTCAAGTATGGGTTTATTTCCATAAGAAAACCCAATATTTTGGATGTCTAATTTCATAACGATGCTCACTTTCTAAGGGATTGTTAGTTTGGCAAAAATTCATTGGTATAACATTCGGAAGCAGAGATTTTTTGATCGATCACACCATATTCCACAAGAAAATCTGTATAATTATCCCACACTTGATCTTTCATTTCTCCCCAATTTTTCGTATCTTCCATGTATTTTTGGGAGAGGTATTCCTGAGACATTGTCAACATATCGATGGAATAATCAGGAGCATATTTCTGAAGAATTTTTGCACTTTCTTTCGGATGCGCGATGGCATATTCATATCCTTTAGCGGTTGCAGATAGAAATTTTTTGGTCATTTCCGGACGATCTTTTAACGTGTTGTCGTTTGCAATAATGACAGGTGTGTAGTAATCAAGACGCTCGTCAAGGTCTCTAAGTTCCATGTAATTGATTGGAAAATCATTCAATTTACATTTAACATTATCCCATCCTTCAAAGAACCACATAATATCTACTTTATCTTTTAATGCCTCAAATCCAGAACCATCAGAGATAACAACGTTTAACTTATTATAATCAGCGCCATTTTGTGCCATAATAGCTTTTAAAACAGCTTCTTCACCTGGGCCACCCCAACCAGAGTAGGTTTTTCCCTCAAAATCTTTTGGAGATTCAATTTTCTTGTCGGCATAAGTGGCAAATCCAGAAGTATTGTGTTGGATTAAGGTAGCAATTGCTTTAATAGGAAGTGGATCAGCGGAGGTACGAGCTACCGTGACATCTTCTTGATAACTGATACCAAAATCTCCTTTTCCAACAGCAATTAAAGTTGCAGTTGCACCTTCGGTAGGTTCAACAATATCTACATCCAGTCCCATTTCATCGTAGTATCCTTGATCAAGGGCTACATACATACCGGTGTGATTGGTGTTTGCAACAAAGTCAAGAATTACCGTGACTTCTTCTTTTTTTTCGTGTTGCGTTTCTTCTTTTTTTTGAGACTTGGAAGTTCCACATCCGGTAAAGAGAAGAGAAGTCGTCATAAGTGTAACAGTGATAAGAGTAAGTATTTTGTTTCGTTTCATAGTTGGTCTCCTTTTATGTTTGAATTAATTTGTGGTTGATTTGCGCAAATATGGTGTGGCAAACCATTGAAAAAGATGTATGACACCATTCATACAAAGACTTAAAAAAACAATTACAAGAACACAGGCAAATACTTTGTCCAACATGTACCCGTTTTTTACACGTAGCAGGTAATATCCAAGGCCTTTTTGCGCACCGATCCATTCTCCAACCACCGCACCACTGATGCTATACGTGGCGGCAACTTTAAGTCCGGATAAGACAGAAGGAAGGGCAGCAGGAATTTTTACCAGTCGATAAGACAAAAACCAGCCAGCTCCATAGGAACGTACAAGATGAACATAGTCTTGATTGACTTGAGAAAGTCCATCCGAAAAACTAATAGCAATTGGAAAAAAACACATTAGAACAACCGTTAATATTTTCGGCGCAATACCAAATCCCATGTAAATTATAAAGATTGGTGCAAGTACGATCATAGGAACAGTTTGGGTAATCACAAGAAGTGGGTAGATTCCATGACGTACAGTTGGAAACAAGTCCATAACAATCCCCAAAATCAGTGCGAGTACAAGGGAAATCAAAATTCCAAAGATTGCCTCTAGAACAGTGATTCCAATGTGGCTTGATAATATGGGAAGTTCTTTCAGTAAAGTATGTATAACTCTAGAAGGTGCTGGAAGAATATACATGGGAATTTTACATATTCGTACCAGAGCTTCAAAGAATAACACAAGTGACAAAGTCACCAAGACGGGGACGGATTTTTTGGGCATGATAAAGTATCCTTTCTAGTTTTTGATATCAATAAAAAAGACTGTCAGATGAAGACAGTCAACAAAGTGAGATAACTCTTATAAATCCCTACGTTGGCATTATCCAAATCAGGTTATGGGTCGAAATTGAAAATTTCCTCTCAGCCTGTCACACAAGCTCCCCTATTAATTTTTTATAATTGTAACATAGAACAGATCAAAAAACAATCAAAGTAATTCCGCAATTTCCAAAATTAATTTTTCTGTGTCTGCCCAGCCAAGGCAAGGATCTGTAATAGATTTTCCATATACCCCACCTGTGATAGACTGGCAACCCTCTTCAAGATAGCTTTCAATCATGAAACCTTTTACCAGATTACGAATGTTGGAATTTTGTTTGCAACTATGTACCACTTCCTTTGCAATTCGAGGTTGTTCGTAAAATTTTTTCCCGGAATTTGCATGATTGGTATCGATAATAACAGCAGGGTTGGATACCTTATAGTTGGTATAACTTTCCGATAAATTCAGTAAATCTTCGTAGTGATAGTTTGGTTGAACTTGTCCATGTTTATTTACATATCCTCTTAAAACAGCATGAGCCAAAGGGTTCCCATGGGAATGGACTGCCCATCCGCGATAGATAAAGGAATGGTTCTGCTGGGCAGCTGTAATGGCGTTCATCATAACAGAAATATCTCCGCTGGTTGGATTTTTCATGCCAACAGGCACATCAATTCCACTTGCAGTCAGTCTGTGCTGCTGATTTTCTACAGAGCGGGCGCCAACAGCAATATAAGCTAATACATCATTTAAGTAGCGATAGTTCTCCGGATATAACATTTCATCTGCGCAAGAAAATCCCGTTTCTTTTAATACACGCATATGAAGCTTTCGAATGGCGACCAATCCTTTGTATACATCCGGTTTTTTGTTAGGATCTGGTTGATGCAACATTCCCTTATACCCAGCCCCGGTTGTTCTTGGCTTGTTAGTATAAATACGAGGTACGATGTAAATATGATCCTTTACCTTTTCTTGAATTTGGACAAGACGAGTGACATAATCTAAAACACTATCTTCGTTGTCTGCGGAACAAGGACCAATAATAAAAAGGAGTTTTTTTGAGTTTCCTTTGAAGATATCAGCAATTTCCTGATTTCTTTTTTCTATGATTAAGGCTTGCTCTTTGGAAAGAGGATATTCCTCTTTCACCTGTGCAGGGATAGGTAATTTTTTTTCAAATTCTAAATTCATTGTTTTCTACTCCTTGGTTTTTAAGTATTTAATTTCTATAAACAGAAGGGGATACACCAAAATATCTTTTGAAGACTTTTGAAAAATAAAAGGAATCATTATATCCGATTTTTTGTGCAATATCGGTCAAGGTTAGTTGATTATTTTTGAGATAGTCCTGTGCTTTTTCCATTCTTAGTTTTGTAATATATTGATTAATAGATATTCCGGTTGTTTTTTTAAAGACCGTACTTAAGTAGGATGGGCTGATCAAAAGATTTTTTGAAATCAATCCAAGATTCATATCGTATTGCGTATAATGTTCATTGATAAATGCGATAGCATCATCAATCAGCATGTCTTTGGTTCCACTAGGTGCATGTTTCGCTGTAAGGATGGAAAGAAAGCGTTGTAGAATGATCTGCTTGATATAATGTAAGTCATATCCTGTAAATAAAAGCTCTTTATATCCCAGAAGAAACGAAAAATCATCTGGTAATCCGAGATCCGTATCTAATCCAAGAGAACAGTTCGTAATTAATTTAAATAACGTCTGATCTAGAGAGAAGAAAGAGAAAGCGTCTTGCTCAAGTCGCATAAAAAGTTCATCCATAGCATCACACAGACCAGATTCATCTTTAGAGGAAACAAGGACTTTGATTTTCTCTAAAATCATGTCAACGGAAAAAGAAAGGGACGTAGATTGTTTCGCAGAATCAAACACAACATAGGATCTTTTTTGTAGATTGCTTTGCACATAGGCGCGAAGTGCATAGTGGTATTGTGCATTTAGTTCTTCTAAAGATAAGGAAAATACGTCACTACAACCCAAACAGATATCAAGATTCAATATCGCTTTTGTTTGTTTTACAAGAGAATCCAAATGCGACAAAAGTTCTGGGGACTGATCATTTTCACATGCAAAAATCAAAACACCGTGGGAATAAATATCTGAAGCATGGACAAAACGAAAAAAATTCTGTGCTAGTTCAGAGACTACATTTCCTATAATGGATTGATATAGGCGTAAATTTTCAAAAGATAAACTTTGCATATATTTACTTTCAAGGTCAAAGACCATAATACGATAAGGAAATCCTATTTTCAAATCGTAATCAGCAAGGCTATGTTCCAGTGATCTGAGATTGAAAATAGGAAGGGGCTGATTGGTAAGAATGGTTTTAAAATACGTATTTTTTTGAATGAGGTTTAATAAATAATTGGAATGACAGCGTTCCTGATTCATCAAATAACTTTTTTGTTCTTTATCTAGATGCTTTTTGATCTTACGAATTGATGTGAGAAGCTCGTCCTCATCAAGGGGCTTTAGAAGATATTCAGTCACACCAAACGTAATTGCTTTTTGAGCATATTCAAACGTGCCATATCCAGAAAGAATAATGATTTTTGTGTCAATTTGATTTTCATAAAGTTCACGAATCAAGGTTAAACCATCTTTTTGTGGCATGGATATGTCAATGACAGCAAGACGAAAAGAACCATCTGAGAGTAGGTTAAATGCCTCCGTTGCATTTTGCGCTAATCCACCGATCGAAAACCCTTCCTGTTCCCAATCGATACAAGTTCTTAGGCGTTGACGGATATAATATTCATCATCTACAATTAGTACCTTATACATAAGAATACTCCCTTTCCTTTTGTAAAGTTTCTGCTTGTTTTGCAGGTAAAATCAGAGTGATTTTTGTTCCCTTCCCAGGGAACGAATCAATCCCCATTTCGATGTCAGGGTCATTTAAAAAAAGTGATAGTCTACGATAAGTACCTACAATTCCAAATCCCAATTCTTTTTTTGATAAAAGGTTCTTCTCTTTTAGTAAAACCTTTAGATTTTCAAGAGTTTCTTGTTTCATGCCTTGTCCATTATCCTCAATCGTAATTTTTAAATTCGGTTGTTCATAAAAGATAGATAGAATCAAATGTCCATTTTTCCCGGTGGGAAGAATTCCATGAATTAAGGCGTTTTCTACAAAAGGCTGAAAGGTTAATTTGGGAATAGAATAAGACTCAACCTGTGGATCTAATCGAAATTCATAGGAATATATTTCACAGTACCGTTGTCGAAGAATATCCAGATAACATCTTGTGATTTCCAACTCTTGTTTTATAGAAACAATGGGAGTGCCGCGAGTTAAAATTTTTCGATAAAATACGGAAAGATTTTGGATCATTTTGATGGCCTTTTTCTTTTCGTCCACGGCAATCATTCCGCAAATACTTTCTAAAGTATTATAAAGAAAATGTGGAGTCATTTGCAATTGAATATAAGAAAATTCAAATTGTCTTTTTAAAGCACTTTCTTTTTCAATCGTATCTAGCAGACACAACGTATTCGTTGACATTGTGTTAATTTGTTTGGCCAGTAGACCGATTTCATTTGGGGTACTCGTATCTGCTTTGATCTTATAATTTCCTTCTGCTATTTTTCCTACTGTGTTTGTAAGGCTGACTAGAGGACCTGTAATTTGCTTTGTTAAACGGTTTAGTAGCAAAAGTGCCAAAATAATAGAAAGAAAACCGATACCAAAGATGCTCCATACAAGCTTTTGGGGTTCTTTTAGAACCTCATAAAGAGGGAGTGTGCTGACAAACGTCCATCCTAATTTATCATTGGTATATGTGGAGTATAAATAATTATTTGAAGAATGAAAGAGATGACTAACTGTTTCTTGTGGATATTGTTCTTTCAAATCTTCGAAAGACAGGTGTAATACACTTTTTTCTTTTGAGGATACAACAGTGTCTGTATGATCGAGAATATAAAAATTGTAGTGATCTTCAAGTGCAATATCATAAATGGACTGTAGGGATTGTTCACTGATATTTAGTTCAAAGATTCCAAGAAATTTACCAGAATAAGAATATACTTTACGCAAAAAAGAACACCCCCATTTTGGAGAGTCTGATTTTGAAGGATAATCAAAATAGTGAAAATCGGTCCATTTTGTATTTTGTTCTTCTTTTTTAAATTCCTCGATATATTCAATTTTATGGCTTGGAAGCTCAACAAAATTAGTCTTTGTATCGCTAAATAAAACAGAACCACTGGTATCATAGAAAGAAATGGACTCAATCATGGGATGAGTGAAAACAAAATCTTGTAGAAAAGACAACACTCCACTGGTGTATTGAAAACTTTCAGAAGGTTCATGAAAAGAGTCATTGTTTTGAACCTGAAGCAAGTACAAAGAAAATCCCTCTGTATTTTCAACAAATAATTCTAATTTTTCACTTAATAAGCGTAGTTCCCGATTGGCAGAAAGAACACTTCGATTTATTAAAGCATTGGAACTTAAGAATTCTGCTATTATAGATACACAAATAACCAAAAAGATAATAAGGGTGGTATAAATGGCTGTTAATTGAGTTTTTATAGAAGAAAATTTCATGATTCTAACCTCTTCCTACCGTTTCTGGTAAAAATTATAGCAATGGCAATATTCTTTTTCAAGCAAAATATATGAAAAAAGTACATAGTGTTGAAAAAAATTCCATGTTCTATAAATAAGCTTTTTGATAAAATATATCCAATAAGATTTTACAAAAGTAAAGGAGGAGGCAGGTAATGAAAAAGAAATTATTGTGTCTGACATTGGTAGCATGTATGGTGGCTGGATTAACTGCTTGTGGGGGGACATCTTCCAAGAAAGAAAGTGGAGAGAAAGCAGAAGGAGACAAGGTAAAAATATCATTTTTGTCACGATATGCAAATCCTGATAATAGACGTGATCAGTACTATTTGGAAAAAGTGGACGAATTTTTAGAAGAAAATCCAAATGTAGAAGTTGAAGATCTTTCTATTACAGATACAGCGTCTTATATGTCAAAAATGAAGACGATGATTGCAGCAGGAGATGTTCCAGATTTATTTATCTGCTCATACGAAATGCCAAGATATGAGATGGCGAAAAATGGAACTATGGCTAACCTTGAAGAGATTGTCAATTCGCCTGAGTGGACAGGGCCAAAAGATAACAAATTTTTTGAAGGATATGCGTTTGAAGGACAGGGACTGAAGGGGATTTATGGAATACCAAACGCCCTGGGAACTGCACCACTGTTTGTAAACAAAAAAATATTTCAGGACTTAGGATTGGAAATCCCAACCACTTGGGAAGATCTTGAAAAAGTGGCTCCGACCTTGATAAAAGAAGGAATTGTTCCGTTGAGTGTATCAGCAAAAGATACAGCAAAATGTACGCTTCTTTTTACACAGTTGGCATTAAAAATGTATGGACCAGAGATGGTAGAAAAATTCAAATCAAAAGAGGTGGATTGGACGGATCCTAAGATGATGTCAGTTCTGGAGCGACTAAAGGAACTGATAGACGAGGGAATATTCGGACCAAATGCGGTTTCCTATGGTTTTGATAATAGCCTGAATGATTTTGCACAAGGGAAAGCAGCAATGTTGTTAGAGTATAGTTTTACCTTGCCAAATATTCAGGATATGGAAATTGAACCAGATATTTCTTGTGTCAATTTTTTGAGTTTTAAAGAAAAACCAGAGTATGCAAATATTTGGTATACAGATACATATGAAGGATTTTGTATTGGCGCAAAACCAGGGACAAAAGAATACGATGCGGCAGTTGGACTTCTTACAAAATTACTTTCCCAAGATACTTTCAACGGATGTGCACAAGTAATGGGAGGAGGCGTTTATCCATTAGAAGTACAATATGACAAATCGAAAGTATGCAATTTCATGAAAGAATTTGCAGATGCATATAGTGCTTGTGAAGAAATATCAACAATCTTACCTGCGTATATTGGGGATGCTACACTTTCAGATTTAACAGCATCTGAAATGCAGACACTGTTTGTGGGAAGAAGTCCTAAAGATGTTGCGAAAACGTTAAATGCAGAATATGAAAAAGTACTCCGAAAGTAGGAGGAATTCGAATGCAAAGGAGAAAAATTGTTAGAAAAAAAGTGGTGTTAAAAGCAGTTATGCTGGCTTTGCCAGCATTGCTTTTATATACGTGTGCGATTATTTATCCAATTGGAAATATGGTTGTAACCTCTTTCTTTGAATGGAACGGTGTACCAAATTCACCAATGACTTTTGTAGGAATACAAAATTACTCAAAATTTTTTACCGATTATGCTGCACAGTATGCAGTGAAAAATATTCTGATTCTGATGACCTTTGGACTTGTATTTACAATTCCACTGGCATTTTTTCTGGCAACCGTTATTAATAAAAAATTTAGAGGACAGCGTTTGTTTCGGGTTTTTTATTTTATTCCGGTTTTAATTAACAGGGTAGCAATTGGTTTGATGTTTACATTCATCTTTTTTCCTCAAATTGGTCCTTTTCCAATGTTGCTAGAAAAGCTCCATATTGCTGAAAATATCAATGTATTAGGAAATATGAATACGGCAATGCTTGGAGTTGCTTTTGTAAGTGTATGGAATGATGTGGGATTTCAAATGATTTTGTTGTCGTCAGGAATGGCATCATTGCCATCAGATGTTTATGAGGCAGCAGAACTTGATGGGGCAACAGCATGGCAGAAACTTAGGTACGTTACACTTCCTATGATGAAGGGTACCTTGAAAGTGTCAGTCGTTTTTGTTCTGACAGGTGCTTTTAAAATCTTTGATTTGGTTATGGGATTAACAGGTGGTGGTCCAGGAAATGTGACGCAGCTTCCAAGTACATTGCTTTACTCAGCGGCTTTTTCGGGAAGTCAATTTGGATATGCAAATGCAATTGCAATTATGACCATTATTTTATGCTTGATCATTACTGCAGTTGTAAATGCAATCTTTAAGGAGAGAGAGGTGAAATGGCGCAGATGAAAAGAAAAATGAAAATTGGAAATATAATGTATTGGCTGATTGCTTTGATTTGGCTGATTGTATCTATATTTCCCCTCTATTTCACGATGATTTCTTCGGTGAAAAATGATTCGGAGATTTTTTCAAACTATTTCTTACCGACCATGACACCGAATTTTTCGAATTACATTGTCGCTAATGAGATGACAGGAATTCTAAAAGCAATCTTAAACTCATTATTTGTATCAATCGGAACTGTGGTTATTATGCTGATTCTTGTGATCCCATTGGCCTATGTAGTGGCACGTCAACGAATATTATTTACGAATACGGTAACGCTTTATGTAATGGCTGCATTGATGGTTCCACTTCAGTGTGCTGTTGTACCAATTGTACAGAATGTAAATGCAATTCATGGACAAAACAATATGTTTGTGCTCATGCTGTTGTACGCAGCTATTAATATGCCGATGTCGTTTTTTATTCTCACAGGTGCAATATCGGATATTAGCGCAGAATTAGATGAATCGGCTGCAATCGATGGGGCAGGACTGATACAAACGATCTTCCGAATTATAGCACCTGTGGCGAAACCAAGTATAGCTACTTGCTCTATAGTAACATTTTTGGCTGTTTATAACGAATTGGCATTGGCAAATGTTTTAATAACGGAGAAGGCCAAAAGAACGATTTCCGTTGCATTGCTTTTATTTAAAGGAGATTCTGGAACCTTGTATTCTATTACATTTGCTGCAATTATACTATGCATTATTCCAACAATTATATTCTACATTGTAGCACAGGAAAAAGTAGAGAAAGGTCTTAGCGACGGAGCATTAAAAGGTTAGATTAAAAGGAGAAAATAATTATGAAAATGAATGTAAATAGCCCATGGCTTGAATCAAAAACAATTAGTGGATTTGCAGCAGATGAAGTTCCATCTATGCTTCAGAAAGCAATTCGAAGAGGATTGGAAGAAGATGCTATAGATGCAGCGTATGAGCTTTATCGAACAAGTCCAGAGTTGGAAGATCTTATGTGGCGGAGATTGATTATGATTGCCATGGAGGATATAGGATTTGGTGACTTAAAATCTGCTCCAATCGTATATGCATATTACAAGGCAAAAGATTTATACGATCGTGAAAGTGCAGATCGGCAACTTCCGTTTGTGCAGATGATAAGATATTTATGCCGTTGTCAAAAAGAACGTTCTAGCAGCTATTATCAAAATCTACAAGAATTTAAATTTGAGAGTGGCTATGAATTTGAAATACCGGATTACGCACTCGATAAGCATACAGAACGTGGTAGACAAATGGGAAGAGATACGATGTATTTTTACACAGACGGAGATAAGGTTGTTCCAGAATTTAAAGATGAAGAAAATCTACACACAAAAGAATTAAAAGAAAAAGCTGTGGAGAGTTTAAAAAATAGTTTGAAATAGTTGGGAGTAATAAAGGATTTAAAGATTGACATTTGCTCGCAATATTTGTTATTATCTTACATACGGGAATGAAGTTCTCCCGTAGTTATTTTAACTAGAACCGCTAGTAATAGCTGATGACTTCTGCTTTTGATGCAGAAATCATCAGCTTTTTGTGTCTAAATCGATTCTAAAATAGGAGGTTGTAAAATGTTGATCAGTATTGCATTGATGATGTTATTAGGAATGGTAATGGGGGGGATTTGTAAAAAAATACATATTCCAAGTTTAACAGGGATGCTTTTAACAGGAATCATCCTAGGACCATATGTTTTCAATTTGATCGACGAATCACTTTTGAACATATCAACAGAATTAAGAAAAATTGCATTGATCATTATTTTGACGAGAGCAGGACTTTCTTTAGATTTAAATGATTTGAAAGAGGTTGGAAGACCAGCAATATTTATGTGCTTTGTTCCGGCATGTTTTGAGATGATCGGAATGGTGATTTTAGCGCCTAAAATGTTAGGAATCTCTTTGCTAGATGCGGCAATCATGGGAGCGGTTGTAGGCGCTGTTTCACCGGCAGTAATTGTTCCGAAAATGATCAAACTGATGGAAGAAGGATATGGTATGGAACATCGTATTCCACAATTGATTCTTGCGGGAGCATCTGTGGATGATGTATTTGTCATCGTTATGTTTACCGCCTTTACAGGACTGGCAAAAGGAGAGCGGGTATCAATACAAAGTTTTATTCATATTCCACTTTCTATTGTAGTTGGTATTCTTATTGGATTTTTTACTGGCAGCATGCTGGCAAAATATTTTGAAAAAATACACATACGAGATACAGCAAAAGTGATTATACTTTTATGTATGGCATTTATATTCGTAACAGTAGAAGACAAGTTTTCGGTAAGGATTCCGTTTTCGGCGATGATTTCAGTTATGGCCATAGGGATTTCAATGAAAAGGAAAAGAACAGCTGTAGCTAAGAGATTATCTCTAAAATTCAATAAATTATGGGTAGCTGCTGAAATTATATTATTCGTATTGGTAGGGGCAACGGTTGATATCACAGATGCAGGGACAGCAGGTTTTCGGTCAATTATCTTACTTTTCTGGGTTCTTGCCTTTAGAATGTTAGGGGTGTTTTTGTGCTTACTTAAGACAGTACTGACATGGAAAGAACGATTGTTTTGTATGATCGCTTATTGTCCAAAAGCTACTGTGCAAGCGGCAATTGGTGGAGTTCCATTGGCAATGGGGTTGTCTTGTGGTAATATGGTGTTGACCGTAGCTGTTGTTGCAATTCTTCTTACGGCACCTCTTGGTGCTTTTGGAATTGAGGCAAGCTATAAACGATTATTAAATACGAACTTGCAGAACTAAAAGAAAGGTAGGTCCGATGATTACAGAACAAAAAGAAAAACAAGTTTTATTGCTATCCTTTTTTTCAGGACTTTTATTTGCGATTGCAGAATTTATTTTTTCCATATACAGTCATTCACAATCCGCATTAACTGATGCGGTTTATGATGCTTCGGAATTGGTTTTTATTGCGTTACTTTTATTTTTAACCCCATTGTTTCATAAACCGGTTTCAGAAAAACACCCTTATGGATATTTTCAAATTGAGTCCATTTTTGTGATTATAAAAGGGACGATGATGCTGGCAGTAACAATGGGAGTTTCTGCACAAGTCATTGGCTCAGCGTTATCGGGAGGAAATCCTGTAGATAATACAGAGATTTCTGTTTTTCAGTTTTTCCTAGGAATAGCCAGTGCTGTGATTTTTTTCATTATGAAAAGACAGAATAAAAATCTAGCTTCCCCTACTATCAAAGCAGAATTATTAGGGTGGAAGATTGATGTTATATATAGTTTCGGAATGTCTTTTGCATTTTTTTTGTCAAGATACCTAGAAAAAACGGCTCTTTCGTTTACAGCACCGTATTTTGATCAGATGGTAGCTGTAGTTGTTATGGCCTTTACGCTTCCGGAAAGTCTTAAAATTTTATGGGCAGCAATCAAAGATATATTTCTGTTTTCGCCTGAAGAAACACTTGTTAATGAAATGAAGGAATTGTGTAATCCTATTCTAGAAGAATATGGATTTGTTCCTGTTTTTTACGATGTAACGAAAACAGGTCGGCATTTGTGGATTGCAATTTATTTTCAAATTGAAACAGAAAGTATGTATATTTCTGATTTGGAAAGCGCATTGAAACTTGTAAATCAAAAATCACAAGAACACTACAAAGAGTGTACTTGTGAATTGATTTTAGTGCCGGGACAAGATTCTTCTATTTTTAACGATGACAAGGGCAATCATGATAAATGCGATTGCAAATAGAAGTTGGATCCCTTGATATTTATAAAAATTTATTTTCATGCCACTATTTAATGTACCGTATGTTCTAAGTAGTTGGCATGATTTTTCATACCAATAAATCGGTAAAAACATGGCGATTTTGATAACTTTTGTTGGCAATAGTTCTAGATTAACAAACACTCCACATAGAAAACTCATGGAAAGAGAAACAACATTGATCACAACAGAAGTTGAATTTATATTTTTTATAGAAGAACCTATGAGATAGGCCAAAGACATTACAACAATAAGAAGCACAAATGCATTCATTACATAATACATTAGGTGTGGCGTTTTTAAAAATGTTTTTCCAAAGATTAGCAATTCTACTAGTATGATGATACTCCACAAAAGAAAGGAATAAAGCGAAAGTGCTAGAAGCATCTGTATACTTTTCTTTGTGGGCGTAAGTGGAGCAGCTTGGCAGCGTTGCTGTAATGTGCTTTGATTGAAGGTAATTAAGATACTTGAAAAGGTGAAAAAAAGGATTCCCATTAAAATATATGGAAGAAAAACCATTCCAATTTGGAACGTTTGATAACCAGTATTCGTTTTTGGGTGTGAATATAAAATCTCTGGCTTTTCATATTGATCTATGTTCTCAACGATTTCATCAATGGAAAACCCTGCGTTATAAAATAATTTTGCACTTGACATATAAGAATTCACTTTGGAAGCCATATAGCTTCCGGTCATTTCTTCAGGAATGGCCATTACTTTTAGTGAATTTGTCCCCTGCAAACAGTTTTCCACAAAGTTCTCAGGAATCCAAATAAGATACTCTAAATCTCTATAATACATTTTCTCTTGTAGGACAGAGGTGTCGTTTTTTTCATAGGAGACTTGATTGTTTTTTGAAAGATAATGGTAGAGTCCTTTTGCCAAAGGTCCTTGATCTTCATCTATGATTCCGATCTTTACCGAACGATCTTGAAACATATCTTCCGAGTGGGAAGAATCTGATTTTTGGAAACCAATCAACAAAGCAGTAAAAATCAAAAGGTATAGCAGTGTGATAGAGCATTTGCTTTTGGCTATTTTTATGCATGCTTTAAAGACTGTCATAACGTACCCTCCTTACAGAAATAAATGCAGCTAGAATTAGAAAAAATGAGATCACAAATAGTAAAATGATATCTGTGGTAAAACGCATGGTATCTTCATAGATGTTGAGACAATACATGGCATCAGAAATTAGTGCTGCGGGATTGATTCGGTTAAGCAAAGGAAACTTTTTTTCTACAAGATATTTCATCTGATTGTTCATAAGTCCGGCAAGAAAAGAAAAGGACATACTGGTTACCAGAAGAATTCCGACTTTCATATCTTCGCTTTTGCTTTTTAAACTTCCTATAAAAATACCAAGGGAAACACCAATCAGACTTCCAAAGAAGACCACTAGAAGCATCATCGGAAGATTTCCAGTGAGACTGATTTTAAGAAAATATCTAAGGTAAATAAGTAATAGAATCACATTTGCAAAATGAAGTCCAAATGATGCAGCCATTTCGGATAGAATCAGTTTTAGCTTATGAACAGGTGCCACACTACATCTAATCGCTGCTTTTGATAGGTTTGCCTGAAGGATGTCTGTACAGCTAAGTCCGATAAAGCATCCATATAAGCAGGACATACCAATGAGCGCATAGAAAAAGGAGGAAGTGATTTTCAAAGAATTCCCACGAAACGTGCAATCTTGTACAAATGTGGTTCTTGTATCTTTGGTGAAATTTGTAATCAGAGTATGTAACTTTTCGTCTGTGAAATTAGGTGTTAAGCTTGAGCTTGTGACAATACGTTCCATTGTATCGTAATTCTGGACAAAACCTTCATAAATGGATTTTAAGATACTTTCTCCATATCCGTCTTGAAAAAGTGTAAGTTTAATGGTTTCTCCGGAATAGAAAATTCCTTTTATCTCCTGATTTTCTAATGCAGCTAAGGCATCCTTTTCGTTCTTATATTTTACGTCGATAATAGGCATATCAGAGGAATCATTCTCCATAACTTTTAAAAATTCTTTGAAAATGATAGATTGCATTCCTTCTTTTTCGCCTTCTACTTCAACAACACAAACAGGTATCGTTTCAAACTTCCCTTCGTCAAGATCGTTTAATGCGACATAAAATAGCGTTGCCATGATGAGAGGAAAGAGCATGGGCCAAAACACGATGTATGGAGTTTTTAATTTTATTTTCAGTGAATTTCTAATTAAATGCAGCATAAGATTCCCCCTAATCTCTTAATTCTTTTCCGGTCAATTCAAGAAAAACATCATTTAGTGTCGGTTGCGTTGAAACGACGTTGGAAAAAGGAATGCCTTGGTCGGACAAGTATTTTAGTACAGACATAGTACTACCATAATTTTTAGAAAATTTTACGCTTAATTTTTCATGATTGTATGTTGCTTCAAATGCTTCCGGCAAGTTCTTTATAGCGTTTACATGATCGGCATTTAGAATTACATCACTTACCGTGACAGTCATCCCTGTTTTTATCATGTTTTTCAGTTCATCCTTTGTACCAGATGCAATTACACTACCGTGGTCCATTATGGCAATTCTAGAACAGAGTTGCTCCACTTCTTCCATGTAATGAGAGGTATATACAATCGTTGTTCCTTCTTCGTTTAGTTTTAAAATTCCTTCTAGAATATTGTTTCGACTTTGTGGATCTACAGCAACGGTAGGTTCGTCAAGAATAAGCAACTTTGGTCTATGTGCAATCCCACAGGCAATGTTTAGACGCCTTTTTAGTCCGCCAGAGAGTTTTTTTGGCTTTTTTTTGGCATACTCTGTAAGGGAAACAAATTTCAAAGCTTCTGTAACAAATTCTTTTCGTTTCTGTTTGTCTGTTATGTATAAGCCACAAAAATAATCTACATTTTCATATACAGTAAGAGCATCTAATACGGCAATATCTTGTGGGACAATCCCAATTTTGCGTTTCATATTATAATTTTCCGGTGTCATTTCTTCTCCCATGATTTTAATGGTACCTCGATCATAAGTTAGGAGGGAAAGCATGCAGTTTATAGCTGTAGTTTTTCCAGAACCGTTTGGGCCGAGAAGTCCAAAAATTTCTCCTTCCTGAATGGAAAGATTCAAATGATCTAGAGCGAGGACATCTCCGTATCTTTTAACAAGATTTTCTACTTTTATCATCATTAATCTCCTTTACGAATGTTTCTATTTAAGATACCTTTATCATAAAATATTGTCGTGCATTGTTCCAGTGTCAATGGTCATATTCCACTATGACAAATGTCATATTTTCTGTTTTTGTTTGTATGAAAGCTTAAGACTCTGCTATAATTATTCGTAGAAACATTCAAAAGAGGGAGGAAGCAAAATGCAGTATCTTTGTGATATGATTGTTCTTGTGATTTTCGCTAGTTTCAATTTGTTTTTTATTCGACTGGATTTAGCGTTCATCTGTTTTACGCTTATGACGGTTATATTAATCTGCGTGGAATATTATTTTATGAACAACTACATTTTATATATAATGCTGGTATGTTATGGCATTGGAACTTTTGGCAATCTATCTGCGGTGTGCTTTTTCCCAGTTATATTTTACCTCCTATGTAAAAGGAAAAAATATATTTTAGCAGTGATACAGTCCTTGATTCTTCTATTTATTTCTTGGAGAGGCGCTATGGAGCAACCCATGTTTTGGGTGAGTTTTTTTGGGATGTCTTTCGCATTGTATCTGTATCACAAATCAGTAAAGATGGATGCGCTTCGAAATGTGTATAGAAAAAGCAGGGATGATAGTTGTGAACGAACATTACTTTTGAAAGAAAAAAATAAAACGTTGATTGAGAATCAGAATTATCAAATTTATACGGCTACATTAAAAGAAAGAAATAGGATAGCCAGAGATATTCATGACAATGTGGGACATATGCTCTCCCGATCAATTTTAATGACAGGTGCATTAAAGACAGTAAATAAACAAGAAAATTTAACTGGTGTGTTAGAGGATTTAAGTACAACTTTAAACAGTGCAATGGACAATATCAGAGCAAGCGTCCATGATCTTCGAGATGAGTCTGTTAATTTGAAAGAGGTGGTAAATGATCTCGTCGATGGATTTTCCTTTTGCCCAGTAACTTTGCATTATGATATGGGAGTTGGAGTGCCATCGACTATAAAATATTCGTTTATATCAATAATAAAAGAAGCTCTTTCAAATGTGGCAAGGCACAGTGATGCGACAAAGGTGGACATTACCATTCGAGAGCATCCGTATCTGTATCAACTTGTTATCATAGATAATGGTACAAAAGTAAACACGAAAGACCATGGGATGGGGCTTGAAAATATGAAAGAACGTGTAAATGTATTGAAAGGAACTGTAAATTTTGTTGTGGATAGTGGGTTTAAAATTTTTATCACTGTTCCAAAAACGCAGGTGAGGGAAAAAGATGAATATACTTGTAGTAGATGATGACATTCTTGTAACAAATTCTTTAAAAATAATATTGGAAGCAGAAGAAGATTTTTTTGTCCCATTTGTAGGAAAGGATGGAGAAGAAGCAGTCAGATTATATGAAGCAACTTGTCCAGATGTGCTTCTTATGGATATTCGAATGAAAAACATGGACGGTCTAGATGCCACAAGAAAAATACTGGAAACACATCAAGATGCCAACATCCTTTTATTAACAACATTTCTAGACGATGAATATATTGTAAAAGCGTTAAGATATGGAGCAAAAGGTTACATATTAAAACAAGATTATGCGAACATTGTGCCAGCTATAAGGGCGGTGTATGCGGGACAAACCGTATTTGGAAATGAAATCACATCAAAACTTCCAAAGTTATTAAAAAAAGAAAGTCCTTCTTTTTTGTATGAGGAAAAAGGAATAAGTGGCCAGGAGTATACGATTATTGAATTCATTTCTCAGGGACTTAATAACAAAGAAATATCAGAAAAACTTTTTCTGAGCGAAGGTACGATACGGAATTATATCAGTGTTATATTAGAAAAGCTAAAACTAAGAGATCGAACACAGATTGCAGTCTTTTATTATAGGCATAGATGAAACACTTAATCTTGACTAGGATATATTAATGTGGTAGCATCAATACTTGAGAATTAAAGGAGAAAACAGATAATGGAGAGAAATAAAAGTTCCAAGTATGATATGGTTGACTTAACAAAATTGATGCTTGCTTTTACAGTAATGGCTATTCACACATATTTGTTAGGGCGATATGCATACCCATTTGTGAGAATAGCGGTTCCAGTATTCTTTATATTTTCAGGATATTTTACATTTCGAAAAATTGATAATGTAACGGATAAAAGAATTAAGAACAGTACTTTTTTAGCAACGATGAAAAGATATGTAATTCTTTATATGGTATGGTTTATCATTTTGTTGCCATATACGGTCAACTACAGAAACTATTTTGCCTATGGATTCTGGAATGGAATAAAGAATATAGTACATGCTATTTTGACAAGATCTACTTTTCCAGCATCATGGTATCTCATGGCAAGTGTATATGGAATTGCTGTGGTATATTTACTTTCAAAAAAGTTATCTAATAAGAGTTTGCTGTTTATAACGATTCCTTGCTATATAATAGCAACTATTTATTCAGAATTTCGTGCAGTGTTACCGGATATTTTACCATCTAGTTTATATGACATTAGCATGATATTGATAAGAGTATTTGGGGAGCCTTGTTTTAATGGAGTTATTGCAGTTTTATATATTGTAATTGGAAAAATAATCGCAGATGGAAAAATAGGCACTAAATCAATAAAGGTATATGGATATGGTTTTGTTGGATCACTTTTGTTACTTTTGCTTGAATATTTTTATATGAGAAGATATGATTTTTTTGCATATACAACAGATTGTTTGATGTTTTTGGCACCAACTGCTTTATTTTTCGCCTTGATTGTAATGAATATTCATATCCAAGTGCCTTATGCTAAAATGTATCGTAGCATGAGTACCATCATATATTGTATACATATGCCAATCTATGAAACGTTAATTATTTTTGTAAATAAATTTGGGATTCCTAATCCAGTAGGAGTGACAGGGTTTATTTTAACTGCTTTAATTGCAACTTTGATATCAATCGGAATTCTAAAACTAGAAAAATGCAAATATTTACGTGTTTTGCAATATACACATTAGTAAAGTGTCCTATCATTGATGATTTAGAAAAAATGAGAATCCTATCTCAGATATAAATTCAATTATATTAGTTATAATTTTACAAGCCAGAGTGGAAAATCTCTGGTTTTTTGATTTTGTAACTATAATTACTAAGGAATGAACCAATACAAATTTTTTCTGAATTTATTGTGCTGTGTAACAATGAAAAAATGAGAGGAA
>JAHHTL010000018.1 GCA_020024635.1 Ruminococcus sp. | reverse complement strand
AAACCCTTGCGGCTCAATTATATGGAGAGTTTAAAGAATTTTTCCCTGAGAATGCGGTGGAGTATTTTGTATCCTACTATGATTATTATCAGCCAGAAGCTTATGTTCCTTCTACGGATACTTATATTGCGAAAGATTCCTCTGTGAATGATGAGATAGATAAATTAAGATTGTCTGCCACGGCATCTTTATGTGAGCGACGAGATGTCATTGTGATTTCGAGTGTTTCCTGTATTTATGGACTTGGTTGTCCGGATGACTTCCTAAATATGATGATTCCACTTCGTCCAGGTATGACAAAAGATCGCGATGAATTAATTGGAGAACTGATCAATATTCAGTATACAAGAAATGAGATGGATTTCTTTCGCGGTACGTTTCGTGTTCGTGGAGATGTGGTGGAAATTATTCCTGCACAGGAAAGTGATATGGCAGTGCGTGTGGAATTTTTTGGAGATGAAATTGATCGCATTTCTGAGATTGATGTGCTTACAGGAGAAATCAAAAGCGAAGTTTCGTTTGTGGCAATCGCGCCGGCTTCTCATTATGTTGTTCCGATGGAGCGTATTTTAGAAGCAGCCGAAGAGATCGAAGAGGAATTAAATGACCGCGTAAAATATTTCAAAAAAGAGGATAAACTATTAGAGGCACAGCGTATAGAAGAACGCACAAATTTCGATATAGAAATGTTAAAAGAGACAGGATTTTGCTCAGGGATTGAAAATTATTCCAGATATTTATCGGGGCTTCAGCCGGGGCAACCACCGTATACACTGATGGATTTCTTTAAAGATGACTTCTTGATTATTATCGATGAGTCCCATAAGACCATTCCGCAAATTGGGGCCATGTATGCTGGAGACCAGTCTCGAAAAGGTACACTTGTAGATTATGGATTTCGATTGCCATCAGCGAAAGATAACCGTCCACTTAGTTTTCCAGAATTTGAAGATCGAATTGATCAGATTATGTTTGTATCAGCCACACCAGGACCGTACGAGGAGGAGCATGAATTACTTCGTGCAGAGCAGGTGATCCGTCCAACTGGACTTTTAGACCCGGAAGTGGAGGTGCGACCAGTTGAGGGGCAGATTGATGATTTGATTGGAGAGGTAAATAAGGAAATTCAAAAGAATCATAAAGTGTTGATTACAACCTTAACGAAACGGATGGCAGAAGACCTTACGGAATACATGAGAGAAGTAGGAATTAAAGTCAGATACCTTCATTCAGATATTGATACCTTAGAGCGTACACAGATTATTAGAGATATGCGGCTTGGCGTTTTTGATGTACTTGTTGGAATCAATTTGTTGCGAGAGGGACTTGATATTCCAGAGATTACGTTGGTAGCAATCTTAGATGCGGATAAGGAAGGGTTCTTGCGTTCAGAAACGTCTCTTGTGCAGACCATAGGACGTGCGGCAAGAAATGCAGAAGGGCATGTGATCATGTATGCGGATACGATTACAGATTCTATGCGTCTTGCAATTGAGGAGACAAAGAGAAGACGTAAGATTCAGATGGAATACAATGAAAAACATGGCATTACACCAAAGACCATTCAAAAATCTGTAAGAGATGCCATTTCCATATTTAAAAAAGACTCTGCAAAAGAAACAGAGATTACCAAAGATCCAGAATCGATGAGTAGAAAAGAGTTAGAAAAAACAATCAAAGAAGTTACAAAGAAAATGAAAAAAGCAGCGGCAGAACTAGATTTTGAAACAGCAGCACAGCTAAGAGACCATTTGGTTGAACTAAGAAAGAATTTAAGCGAATTGGATGGCTAAAGAGTTAGGATAGAAATTCAGATAGCCGTCTTTAGGCGGGAAGGAAACACAATGGCAGAAAAAAAAGATACGCGCAAATATATAAAAATACGAGGAGCCAATGAAAATAATCTAAAAAATATAGACGTGGACATTCCAAGAGATGAACTGGTCGTATTAACAGGATTAAGTGGATCCGGAAAATCATCTTTGGCATTTGATACGATTTATGCAGAAGGGCAAAGAAGATACATGGAATCTTTGTCTTCCTATGCAAGACAGTTTTTGGGGCAGATGGAAAAGCCAGATGTAGAAAGTATTGAAGGACTTTCACCAGCAATTTCCATTGATCAAAAATCAACCAATCATAATCCAAGGTCTACAGTTGGAACGGTAACGGAGATTTACGATTATTTTCGTTTGCTCTATGCTAGAATCGGGATTCCGCATTGTCCAAAATGCGGCAAAGAAATCAAAAAACTTACCGTAGATCAGATGGTAGATCAGATCATGGAGTTGCCAGAGCGTACCAAAATCCAGCTTCTCGCACCGGTAGTAAGAGGGCGAAAGGGTACCCATGCAAAGCTTTTAGAAAAAGCAAAAAGAAGTGGGTATGTCAGAGTACGAATTGATGGGAATTTGTATGAACTTTCGGAAGAAATTTCTTTGGATAAAAATAAAAAGCACACCATAGAAATTATAGTGGATCGTCTTGTCGTAAAAGCGGGGATTGAAAAGCGACTGACAGATTCGGTGGAAAGTGTATTAGAACTTTCCGAGGGACTCTTGCTTGTGGATGTGATTGATGGAGAAGCGATGAATTTTAGTCAGAGTTTTTCTTGCCCAGATTGTGGGATTAGTATTGAAGAAATAGAACCTAGAAGTTTCTCCTTTAATAACCCATTTGGTGCCTGCCCAGAGTGTTTTGGCCTTGGATATACAATGGAATTTTCCGAAGAACTTATGATTCCAGATCCAAATCTTAGCATCAATGAAGGCGCAATTGTTGTTATGGGATGGCAATCTTGTACCGATAAAAATAGTTTTACAAGAGCGATTTTAGATGCACTTGCAAAAGAATATCAGTTTGATCTGGATACCCCATTTAAAGAATATCCGCAAGAAGTACACGATGTCATTATTCATGGCACAAATGGAAAGTCTGTCAAAGTGTATTATAAAGGTCAACGTGGAGAAGGGGTTTATGATGTTGCGTTTGAAGGACTTATTAAAAATGTAGAAAGACGGTATAGGGAAACTGGATCCGACAGCATGAAAGCGGAATACGAGTCCTTTATGAATATTACGCCTTGTCCAACATGTAAAGGACAAAGATTAAAAAAAGGAGCCCTTGCGGTTACAGTCGGCGAGAAGAACATTGCGGAACTAACAGCGATGTCTATAGAAAAACTCCAACAGTTTTTGGAACAGTTACAATTATCACCTTCTCAGGAAATGATCGGAAATCAGATTTTAAAAGAAATCAAAGCAAGAATTTCCTTTCTTATGGATGTAGGTCTGGATTATTTGACACTTGCAAGAGCAACTGGAACTTTATCAGGTGGTGAAGCACAGAGGATTCGTCTGGCAACCCAGATTGGTTCTGGCCTTGTTGGGGTTGCCTATATTTTGGATGAACCAAGTATCGGACTTCATCAAAGAGATAATGATAAGCTTCTTGCAACTTTAAAACATTTAAAAGAGCTTGGAAATTCATTGATTGTTGTAGAACATGACGAAGATACCATGTTTGCGGCGGATTGTATTGTTGATATTGGTCCAGGTGCCGGAGAACATGGAGGGCAGGTAGTAGCGGTTGGAACGGCACAAGAAATCATGAAAAATCCAAATTCTATTACAGGAAAATACTTAAGTGGAGAGTTGAAAATACCAATTCCAGAAGTAAGAAAGGTGCCAACAGGATATTTACGCATTATCGGTGCAGCGGAAAACAACTTGAAAAATATCAACGTGAATATTCCGCTTGGTGTAATGACTTGTGTTACAGGTGTTTCGGGTTCGGGAAAAAGTTCCCTGATCAATCAGATTTTATACAAAAAACTGGCAAAAGAATTAAATAGGGCACGAACCATTCCGGGGAAACACAAAAGAATAGAAGGAATAGAAAAATTAGATAAAGTAATCAATATAGATCAGTCGCCAATTGGGCGAACTCCACGGTCAAATCCGGCCACTTACACAGGAGTGTTTGATCTGATCCGTGATCTTTTTGCGGCTACAGCAGATGCAAAAGCAAGAGGATATAAAAAAGGACGCTTTAGCTTCAATGTAAAAGGTGGCCGATGTGAAGCCTGCAAAGGGGACGGAATCATTAAGATTGAAATGCATTTTCTTCCAGATGTTTATGTTCCGTGTGAGGTATGTGGAGGAAAAAGGTATAATCGAGAAACATTGGAAGTAAAATATAAAGGCAAGACCATTTATGACGTGTTAAATATGACCGTAGAAGAAGCGATGCATTTCTTTGAGAATGTACCAAGCATCCGCCGAAAAATGGAAACGCTTTACGATGTTGGTCTGTCCTATATCAGATTAGGACAACCGTCTACAGAACTATCAGGTGGGGAAGCACAGCGAATCAAATTAGCATCAGAGTTAAGCAAACGAAGTACAGGGAAAACAGTTTACATTTTAGATGAACCAACCACAGGATTGCACTTCGCGGATGTTCATAAGTTGACAGAAATTTTACGGCGCCTTGCGAATGATGGAAATACAGTGATTGTAATCGAACACAATCTGGATGTGATCAAAACCGCAGATTATATTATAGACATTGGTCCAGAAGGTGGAGATAAAGGTGGAACCGTTGTGGCAGAAGGTACTCCAGAAGAAGTGGCAGAGAATAAAAAATCCTACACAGGAAAATATATTGCTGCTATGTTGAAGAAAAATTAAGTAAAAAATACTGTAAGGGGTTAAGAAGGGAGATTCAAATATGTCTTTGGATATCGGAATAGATTTGGGGACTGCCAGCGTTCTTGTTTATGTGGAAGGAAAAGGGGTTGTATTAAAAGAACCCTCTGTTGTAGCCTATGACAGAAACACCAATATTATCAAGGCCATTGGGGAAGAGGCTTGTCAGATGCTTGGAAGAACACCAGGGAATATTATTGCGGTGCGGCCACTCCGAAAAGGGGTAATATCGGATTATACGGTTACCGAAAAAATGATAAAATATTTTGTGCACAAAGCCATGGGAAGGCGAATGTTTCAAAAACCGAGAATTAGCATCTGTGTACCAAGTGGGGTAACAGAGGTGGAAAAAAAAGCGGTAGAAGAAGCAGGATATGCGGCTGGAGGAAGAGAAGTCCACTTAATTGAAGAACCTGTTGCTGCAGCCATTGGGGCAGGGATTGATATCTCAAAACCTTGTGGTAATATGATTGTAGATATTGGTGGTGGAACATCGGATATTGCTGTGATTTCCCTTGGTGGAACGGTGGTACACACTTCTATAAAAGTAGCAGGGGATGATTTTGATGAAGCGATTGTGCGTTATATGAGGAAAAAGCATAATCTGTTAATTGGAGAGAGAACAGCAGAAGATATAAAAATTAAGGTTGGGGCGACCTATCATTTGGAGGAAGAAAAGAAATTGGAAGTCAAAGGAAGAAATCTGGTTACAGGACTTCCAAAGACCGTTATTGTCACATCATCTGAAACAGAAGAAGCGCTGCAAGAGGCAACGGGACAGATTGTTGAGGCAGTCATCTCTGTCTTAGAACAAACCCCACCGGAATTGTCCGCAGACATTCTTGATCGAGGAATTATACTGACAGGAGGCGGTTCTATGCTTTGTGGAATTGAACAGCTTATTCAGGACAAAACGGGGATTCATACTATGACTGCAGAAGACCCCATGAAAGTGGTTGCAATAGGAACTGGACAATTTGTAGAATTTATGAGTGGAAATTTTGAATATTAGATCAGACAGCAATGAATAGCGCAGGAGGATACATTGGAGAAAATTACAGGATACGTGGAACACATCGTATTTCGAAATGAAGAAAATGGATATACCGTTTTTCAGATAGAGTGTGAGGAAGGGGAAGTAACATGTGTAGGGACCTTTCACTATATTAGTGAAGGGGAGTTTATGGAAGTGGAAGGGGAATATGTAAATCATACGGTTTACGGAAATCAACTTAAAATTTACAATCATAAGGTGAAAGCCCCTGAAGATCAAATTTCCATAGAACGCTATCTTGGATCGGGAGCAATTAAAGGAGTAGGAGCAGCACTTGCGGGAAGGATTGTAAAAAAATTTGGAAAAGACACCTTCCGAATCATTGAAGAGGAGCCAGAGAGGTTGGCGGAAATCAAAGGAATTAGTGAGCGAAAGGCATGTGAAATTGCTGAACAAGTAGAAAATAAAAAAGATATGCGCAAGGCCATGATTTATTTACAAAAATACGGGATTACAACGGCGCTTGCTGTAAAAATTTATAAATATTATGGAACCAAACTCTATAAAGTGCTGGAAGAAAATCCATACCAACTTGCAGATAATATTGAAGGCATTGGGTTTAAAACTGCGGACGAGATAGCAACAAGGATCGGCATTCATTCTGATTCTGATTTTCGAATCAAAAGTGGCATTTTCTACACCTTATCCCAGTCCTTGTCAGAAGGCCATGTGTATCTGCCACAAGAGATTCTTTTGCGAAGAGCATCTATGCTTTTGGGAGTGGAAATTCAAAATATGGATGCTTATATTATGGACCTTTGCATGGAACATAAGGTGGTATGCAAAGATTCAGAAGAAGGGAAAAGAGTATATCTGTCACATTTTTACTATTTGGAATTGAACATAGCTCGGATGCTTCATGATCTAAATATTGATTGCGAAATGCCAGAAGATCTGATGGAAAAACGTTTAAAAAAGGTGGAAGAAAAAGAAAAAATCAGCTTAGACCCAATGCAGCATCGTGCGGTGATTGAATCCATAAAGCATGGGCTCCTTGTTTTAACTGGAGGTCCAGGAACAGGAAAAACGACCACCATTAATACGATGATTCAATTTTTTGAAAGTGAGGGGATGAGTGTTCTTTTGGCTGCACCTACTGGTAGAGCGGCAAAAAGAATGTCCGAAGCTACAGGCTATGAAGCTCAGACGATTCATCGACTTTTGGAAGTGAGCGGAAATCCAGAAGAAGAAGGAAATGTGAATGGATTTTTGCGAAATCATCAAAATCCATTAGAGACAGATGTGATTATTATTGATGAAATGTCCATGGTGGATGTTTCGCTTATGCATTCTTTGTTATCTGCGGTTATAGAAGGAACAAGATTGATTTTAGTAGGGGATGTGAATCAACTTCCATCCGTGGGACCAGGAAGTGTGTTGAAAGATATTATTGCATCTAAAAAATTTCCTGTGGTAACATTGACAAAAATTTTTCGGCAGGCTGGAGAAAGTGATATTGTAGTAAATGCTCATAAAATCAATGCAGGACAGCCCGTTGTATTGAATAATAAAAGCAAAGACTTCTTTTTTCTAAAACGAG
This sequence comes from Ruminococcus sp., assembly GCA_020024635.1. Taxonomy (GTDB): domain Bacteria; phylum Bacillota; class Clostridia; order Lachnospirales; family Lachnospiraceae; genus JAHHTM01. Next base: position 37,043 of record JAHHTL010000018.1, on the reverse strand, counting down.
ACGATGCCAATGTGATTATTGGTGTCATGATTATGCTGATTCGAAAAAATCTTCCCAAATATGTGAATGCTACTCCTTTGGATATACAAGTTATGACACCTACCAGGAAAGGGCTTCTTGGAGTGGATCGACTGAATATTGTTCTGCAGCAATATTTAAATCCTCCAGAAAAAGGAAAGGCAGAGAAAGAAGTCGGAGATAAAATATTTCGGGTTGGTGACAAAGTAATGCAGATTAAGAATAATTACCAACTAGAGTGGGAGGTTTGCACAAAGTTTGGATTGACCGTGGACGCAGGAAAAGGTGTTTTTAATGGGGATACTGGAATTATTATCGCCATTCATACATACGACGACACAGTAGAAGTAGAGTTTGATGAAAAACGAAAAGTGAAATATACACAGGATCTGTTGGATGAATTGGAACTAGCATATGCGATTACCGTGCACAAGTCTCAAGGGAGTGAATATCCAGCGGTTCTGATTCCGCTACTTCCAGGTCCTAAAATGCTATACAATAGAAACTTATTGTATACAGCCGTTACAAGAGCAAAAAAATGTCTTACAATTATAGGGAGTGAAACGACATTTCAAGAGATGATACAAAACAAAAACGAACAAAATCGGTACACAAGTTTAGCAGAGCGTATACGAGAATTTTAGATTTACTCTATCCGCCGGTGTGTCCTTTTTGTGGAAAGATTGAACCTCAGGGAATTTGTGCAAGGTGTAAAGAAAAAATCACCTATGTGGAAGAACCTTGCTGTATGAAGTGTGGAAAGCCAGTGTTAGAAGCAGAGAAGGAATACTGTCCGGACTGTGAAAAACATAACCTGTCATATGACCAAGGAAAAAGTGTATGGGTCCATAAGGGGGCAGTTGCCAAGTCGATTTATCAATTTAAATACAAAAATAAAAGAAATTACGGAAAAATATTTGCAAGAGAGATGGGAACTCTTTACATGGATCAAATAAAGAGGTGGGAGATACAAGAAATTATTCCTGTTCCCATCCATAAAAAAAGAAGAAGAAAAAGAGGATATAATCAAACAGAGATCGTAGTGGATGAACTCGGTAAAATTCTGGGATTACCAGTAAATAAAAAAGCGGTTGTAAGGATACATAATACAACCCCTCAGAAGAACTTAGATCGTATCAATCGGGTGGAAAATTTAAAAGAAGCATTTGAAATCTTACCCGACTATAAACCGATGAAAAAAATTTTGATTGTTGATGATATCTACACAACAGGGAGTACCATTCATACAATAGCAAAGATATTAAAAGAAAATGGAGCCGAGAAGGTGTATTTTTTAACTATAAGCATTGGACAAAAAAGATAAGGATATGTTATACTGAGAGCAATGCTTAAGTATATTTATTGGAATAGAATCTTTGAGGTGATAACTATGATAGATAAAGATCGAATTAGATTAATGACAAAAATGGCAAAATATGAAAATACAAAAGCCAAAGAAGATTTAAAAATTGTAGGGTATTATAAGAAGGATTATGTTAGCTTTAACACATGGATTACTGCTATTTGGATTACGATAGGGTTTGCGATTGTTTTAGGTCTTTTGTTTTTTTTAACACCAGATTTATTTCTTCAGAATTTGACGGCAAAACGACTCTTTTATATCGGTGCGATCATCGTTGTTACATACGTTCTTATCTTTGTCACGTATTGTGTATATTCAGCTAGCTTTTTTGAAAATAGATATGATGCTGCACATCGTCGCATGAAAAGATATTATAAGGAATTGTCTCTTTTGAGAAAGAGTTATATGAAGGAGAAGAGATAGAATATGAGTACGATACTTGTTTGGAAGGAACAACTACAGAATATCTATGCAAAACATTCGAAAATCATTATATGGGCAACGCAATTTATGATGGGATTATTTGTATTTGGGTTTATTAATACGAATGTTGGTTTCATAAAGCAGTATGCCACTATACCATATACAATTGCACTTGCAGCATTGTGTACTTTTTTACCGTTAACGATTATGTTGCTTTGCGCATCCAGTCTTATTTTGATACATCTATATGCGCTCGCCCTTCCTTTGGCGGTAGTGATGTTTGCTATTTTTTTGATAATGTATATCGTTTATTTTCGGTTTACGCCAAAGATGAGTTGGTTGATTTTGTTAACACCGGTTGCGTTTGCATTAAAAGTCCCATTTGTGATTTCCATTGCATTTGGACTTTTAGGGTATTCAACAGGGGTAATTCCAGTTGCTTTTGGAACGATTATTTATTATATGCTTAACTTTATTAAGATGAATGCATCTGCTTATAAAGGGGGAGAGGGGCACGAAATTACCGAAAGCATTATGATTTATTTTCAACAAATGATGTCAAACAAAGAAATGTGGGTTATGGTCGTTGCCATGGTAGTTGGTTTATTGGTTGTTTATGCGATTCATAAAAGTTCTGTTGCCCACTCTTGGAAGTTGGCATCTGCTTTTGGAGCAGCTACAGCTGTAATCATAGGTACAGCAGGAAATATCGGACTGAATACAAAAATATCTTACATTTCAATGGTGCTAGGCGGCGTTGCTGCAATATTGACAGGATTGATCTTGGAGATTCTTTTCTTTGCAGTTGATTATGCACAGACAGAAACGCTTCAGTTTGAAGACGATGAATATTATTATTATGTAAAAGCAGTCCCTAAATTAGGGGTTGCGGTTCCAAAAGTAAGTGTAAAACATATCAATGAACGAAAAGAGATAGATGATAAAGAAAATGAAGCCATAGAATTTGAAAAAAATAAAGAGATGGAAGAAGTCAGTATGGAAGAAGAAACTAATGTGGAAGAAAAGGCTACCATGATCATAGAGTCTGATGAGGTAAGTAAAATTTTAGAAGATCAAATACAAGAGTAAAGTACAAGAAAGAGACAGGAGGTGGCAGAATGAGACAATGGATGCAAATGTTTTTTGAGGATTATATTACAGATAAGTATATTCCGACCATACATTTTACAGATGTCATTGAAATTCTGATTGTTGCTTTGATTGTATATGAAATTATGCTATGGATAAAAAATACGAAAGCCTGGATGCTGTTAAAAGGTTTGATCGTATTGGGGGTGTTTATTCTTGTTGCGTCAATCTTTCGAATGCATACAATTTTGTTTATTGCAAGTAAGTCCATCAATGTACTTGCAATTGCCACGATTGTTGTGTTCCAACCGGAACTTAGGCGTGCACTTGAAAAGTTGGGAGAAAAAAACATATTAAGTAATATTAACCCTTTTGATCGAAACAAGGAAAATCAAAGATTTTCTGATGAAACGATTGATAGTATAGTGAGAGCATGCTTTGACATGGGAAGAGTCTGTACGGGAGCGTTGATTGTTGTTGAGCAGGCGATTCATTTAACAGAATATGAAATGACAGGGATTGCTCTTGATTGTAAAGTTTCATCACAAGTGCTTCTAAATATATTTGAACACAATACACCGCTTCATGATGGAGCGGTCATTGTCCGTGGAGATCGAATTACGTCAGCAACATGTTATTTGCCACTTTCAGATAATATGCAGATTAGTAAAGAACTAGGCACAAGACATCGTGCAGCATTGGGTATGAGCGAGGTGTGTGATGCACTTGTGATTGCAGTTTCAGAGGAAACAGGTCAGGTTTCGATTGCCAGAGGCGGAGCACTTACAAGAGGCGTTACTCCAGAGAAATTGAAGGAAGAGTTGTCTAATATTCAACAAAGAAAGACAGAGAAAAAAAGATTTGCATTTCGGAAAGGAAGGGGTCAGAATGAAGAAGTATAGTTTGACTGCAAATTTAGGCTTAAAAATTTCTGCTCTGATTATTGCATTCTTTTTATGGGTTGTTGTTGTAAATATTGATGAGCCAATAGAGGTTGCCACTTTTCGAGGAGTCTCGGTTTCAGTTCAAAATCCGGAAATTGTAACACAACAAGGAAAAATATATAAAGTAGTGGATGATACACAAACAGTTACAGTAATTGTAAAGGCAAAGAGAAAAGTCCTTTCTAAAATAACAGCGGATAAAATTAATGCTATTGCAGATATGCAGGAAATGCAATTGAACTCACTTGTGCCAATTAAGATTGTTATACCAGGATATGAAGGACATTATACAGCAGAAACGTTTCCAGGGAATCTTCATGTCAAGATAGAAGAACGTAAAAAGAAAGTGTTTCCACTAACTGTGATGGATATTGGGACACCAAGAGATGGTTACGTTATTGATCAAGATAGTTTGGTTGCAAATCCAGAAAAAGTGGAAGCAAAAGGAGCAGAGTCGCTCATTGAAAATATCGACATGGTTGTGGCAAAAGTAGATGTTTCAGGTCTATCAAAGAGTGGAGAAATACCGGCAGAACTGGTATATTATGATAGTCATGGAAATCCAATTGATCGAAATCAGCTTACAGATAATGTGGGAGAGGAAGGAATCACAGTCAATGTGACCGTTTTAAATACAAAAAGTGTGGGAGTACGCTTTGAATTAGACAGTCAACCAGAAGAAGGATATGCTGTAAGCAAAATTACATATGAACCTGAGAAAATACAGGTCTGTGGTACAAAAGAAGTGTTAGATAATATTTCTGAAATCGTGATACCAGGATCTGAACTTGATATTACAGGATTAACGGAAAAAACAGAAAAAGCAATCAATATTTCAGCCTTTCTTCCAGAAGGGGTAAGGCTCATGGATAAGACAATTAATAGTGCAGTTGTCACAATTTTTATTGAGCAAGAAGGACTACGAACAATTGAATTTCAGCCAGAATCTATTCAAATTAAGAATTTACAAGATGGGTTGATAGCATCTTTTGAATCGGTATCAGATATAGGACTTCAGTTTAGAGGAATGCAAGAACATTTGGATGCCATTAACATTGTTAATGCCGTTTCGATAGATTTAAAAGAAATTACGAAACCGGGATCATACGAAGTTGCAGTTAATGTGGACTTAGGAGAAGCATCTGGTGTTACATTAGTGGAACAGCCAAAAGTGAAAGTGGTGATATCGGAGAAAAAAGATACACCTACAGGTACTTCATAAAAATTTACAGTGAGAAAAGGGGGCATAAATATGGTTAGCAAAGAAGTAGTTATAAAAAATCCAACAGGACTCCATTTAAGACCAGCAGGATTATTTTGCAAAACAGCCATGCAATATGCGTGTAAAATAACAATTGAAAAGAAAAACAAAAATGAAGCAATTGAGGCAAATGCGAAAAGTGTACTTAGCGTACTTGGATCTTGTATCAAAAGTGGCGATTTGATTAATATCGTATGCGAGGGCGAAGATGAAGAAATTGCATTGAAAGAAATGGTACGTATTGTAGAAGATGGGTTGGGAGAGTAATTGATCATTCTGAAAGGAGATAGAAGATGAGTAAAGCAACACTTGTAATTATGGCGGCAGGAATTGGAAGTAGATTTGGCGGAGGAATCAAGCAGTTAGAACCCGTTGGACCAAATGGTGAGATTATTATGGATTATTCCATTTATGATGCAATGGAAGCAGGATTTGACAAGGTTGTTTTTGTAATTCGCAAAAATCTTGAAAAAGACTTTAAAGAAATCATAGGAAATCGAATTTCAAAGATTATAGAGGTTGCATATGCGTACCAAGAAGTAGAAGATATTCCAAGTCAATATAAAGATCGATTTCACAATCGAACAAAACCATGGGGAACGGGTCAGGCAATCCTAAGTTGTAAAGACGTAATTGACACACCGTTTCTTGTAATCAATGCTGATGATTATTATGGGAAAGAAGCTTACAAAGAAAGTTTTAACTACCTTACCAATCCCGAAAATACAAATCACAAAGAAATTTGTATGGTTAGCTTTATCCTCAAAAATACACTTAGCGATAATGGTGCTGTTACAAGAGGAATGTGTAAGGTAAATGAGCAAGGAATGCTTTCGGATATTGTGGAAACAAAGAACATCGAAAAAGAAAAGGATACCGCCGTTGTAAAGAAAGCAGATGGAACAGTGGAAAATTTGGATTTGGATTCTGTTGTTTCTATGAATATGTGGGGGCTTTATCCAGAATTCATGGATACTCTAGAGAAAGGATTTGATGAATTTCTGTCTGGACTTGAAGTGGATGACCAAAAATCAGAATATCTTCTTCCGACAATTATAGGCAGTCTACTCGACAGAGGGGAAATTTCTGTCAAGGTTTTAAAATCTGTTGACAAATGGTTTGGAGTGACTTATAAAGAAGACAAAGAAATGGTTATTTCCGCAATCAAAGAATTGATTGATGCAGGGATGTATCATTAATAATATAAGATATAATCAAAAGAAAGAGGTATCAGATGAAAACACTTATAAAGAAAGCAGGAATAATAGTTGCAACATTTTTGTTGGCATTACAGATGTATGGGGGACTAGCTTATGCTGCGGAAGGGGATATTTCTTTTACAGATCCAAAGGCAGAGGTTGGAGAAAAAGTGGATGTTACAGTTCGGGTTTTTTCGGCAACAACACAGCTAGGAAGTATTAAGCTTAATATGAAGTATAACCCACAACTATTGAAATTTGAGCAAGGAACAAATGCAGTAGACCATGATGGGAAAATTGATTTAACAGCAGATTTAGGTGCGGGTACAAGCGATGTAACATTTGTGCTTACCTTTACAACACTAAAAGAAGGAACTGCCAAACTTACTGTTTCTGATTATACTGCAACAAATGCAGAAGGAACAAATGTAGAACTTACGGCCTGGGATTCTACCATTACCATTGGAGAAGGCGGACCAGTTGAGGAAATTCCAGAAGAAAAGGAAGAGCAACAGGACAATATTTCGGTAACAGTAGATGGAGAAACTTATACCGTGAATGGAAGTTTTTCAGAACAGGAAATTCCTGTTGGGTTTGAAGAAGCAGAGGGGCAGATCGAAGGAAAGCAAGTAAAAGCATTGTACAATAAGGAAAGTGAAATTTACTTATATTCTTTGAAAAATCAAAGTGGAGAGACGAAATTTTTCTTATCAGATGACGCTGGGACAACTTTAAAAAAGACTGTTATTGTAGATGTTTCAATGAGCAAGTATATTATGATTATTGATCCAGATACAAAAACTTCACTTCCTCAAAAATATCAAAGCACAACTATGACGTTAAACGGAACCGAATTTTCTATATGGAACAATGTGGAAGATCAAGACTACTACTTGATTTATGCGTTAAATGCAGAAGGAAAACCAGGCTATTACCAGTATGATGCGATTGAGGAAACTTACCAGCGTTGTAATGAGGATCTGAATGTAAAAAAAGAAAATAAAAGTAGTGGGATTTTAAGTAAAGTAGCACAGTATACATCAGATCATACTTTACAAGTGGTTTGTGCTGTTGTGGCCATGGTTGTTGTTTTTCTCCTAATTATTATTGTATTAATTGTCAAACTTGCGAAGAGAAGACCAGCAGAAGAGTTCTATTCAGAAGATGATGAAGAAATAGAAACAAGTAGAATTCGTAAAAAGAATCAAATAGAAGAATATGAGGACGAGGATGAAGATGCGATATATGAGGACGAGGAGTTGTCTGATTATGAAATGGAGTTTGATGATTATTACGATGAAGAAGAGTTTGAGGAGGAAACAATAGAAGATTCCGAGAAAGAGAAAGACGAAGATGAATTTATGATAGATTTTATTGAATTATAATAGATCTGTAATAAAAGGGTATTGCCAGCAGGTAATATCCTTTTATTGTGTGAACAGGATTCAAAAAAAATTTACGGGATTTACACATTTCTTTCACAAAAAGTGTCTATTATTTCAGTATAAATCAAACAAGGGAAGGTAATTCTATGGAAAATCAATATAATTATTATGATTCAAACGAACAACAATCGAATCGGTCGGACTACAACTACTATGAGGATAGTCCAAAACCGAAAAAGCAAAGAAAAGTTCCTAAAATTCTCATTGTTATTGGTATGGCAGTTGTATTTGGAATTGTTGCAAGCTTTACATTTCTTTTGTCTAACACTTTGGGAAGTAAAGTATTTGGACTGAACAAATCGGCTACTTTAAAAACAACAGATAAAGGAGAAAATGCCTCCTTGTCAAAGTCTGTAAAAGCAGTTACTTCAGACGTATCAGGTATTGTAGAAAATGTAATGCCATCTGTTGTGTCTATTACGAATTTAAGTGTACAACAGGTGAAGGATTTCTTCTTTGGGACGTATGAGCAAGAGGCCGAGAGTGCAGGAACAGGAATTATTGTGGCTCAAAATGATGATGAGCTTCTAATTGTAACCAATAATCATGTTGTAAGTGGAAGTGAGAAACTCACTGTTACATTTGCAGATAACAAAAGTGTATCGGCGAATATTAAAGGGACAGATGTGCCACATGATATTGCAGTGATAGCGGTTCCACTCAATGAGTTGGAACAAGATACGAAGGATGCCATTGCAGTTGCTGTTTTAGGTGATTCTTCTAAACTAAAAATAGGAGAACCTGCGATAGCGATAGGAAACGCATTTGGACATGGACAATCGGTTACAACAGGAGTAATTAGTGCAAAAGAGCGTGAAATTAGTACGCAAGATCCGGCAACTGGACAGACAGTGAAAAGTAGTGTAAAATTATTGCAAACAAGTGCCGCTATCAATCATGGAAACAGTGGTGGCCCACTTGTAAATGCAGCCGGTCAAGTGATTGGAATTAACTCGTCCAAATTAGAAGGATCTTCGGTAGAAGGGGTTGGATATGCCATTCCGATTAGTGATGTCTCTGAGTTGATTAAAGATCTTATGAATCAAGAAACGAAAACAAAATTATCGGAAGAAAAAAGAGGATATATTGGTATATCTGGTGTGAATGTGACGGATGAATATGCAGAACTTTTTAATATGCCATATGGAGTATTTATCAAAGAAGTTCAGGATAAAAGCGGTGCAAAAGAAGCTGGTATGAAAGAAGGGGAAGTGATCGTAAAATTAAATGCATCTACCATTGACAGCATGGCTACACTTCAGGAAGAATTGAAGTATCATGCAGCAGGGGAAACTGTGAAGGTCACGGTAAAGACACCAGAAAGTGCTGGAAAATATAAAGAAAAAACATATGAAGTCACTCTCGGTAAAAAACCAGAATAAACGTAAAAAATCAGGCGGTAATGGAGCTTAACTCTGTTACCGCTTTACTTTTACTACGAAATTTTATATAATCAATAAGCAGTGATCTATACTGCTTTTATCGGAGGATACTATAATCAGGAGAAATGATGAAGAGAAAGAAAGAAAAAAAGTTTAGATCAACATATTTTGATTACGAATTATTATTGATTATCATTTTTCTTAGTTGCTTTGGGCTTGTTATGCTTTATAGTACAAGTTCATATAGTGGATATGTGAATTATGATAACGATATGCATTATTTTACAAAACAGATGATTTTCACTATATTATCTTTGATTGCTATGTGGATAGTCACTTGTGTGGACTATCATTTGTATGGTGCATTTTCAAACGAAATATTTTGGGGATCTATGTTTTTGATGTTTTTGGTGCAAACTCCACTTGGATATGAGAGTATGGGAGCAAGAAGATGGATTCAGTTACCAGGAGATATGACGTTTCAGCCCGCAGAAGTTACGAAAATTGCAGTTATTATTCTGGTTTCATGTGAATTGTGCAGAATAGGGAAAAAAATCAACACAAGAGAAGGAGTTTTAAAGATTTTATTGTATGGTGGTATTGCGGCATTTGGGGTACGCGTATTTACTGAAAATTTAAGTACAGCCATTATTGTGTTTTTGATCTCTTGTGTATTATTGTTTGTGGCACATCCGAAAACAAAGCCTTTTATCAAAGCATTTGTTCTTTGTGCTATTGTGGCAATTATTGGAATGATAGTTTTATTATATACTGTAAAAAGCAGTGACAATTTTCGGTTGAATCGTGTTCTAACATGGCTCGATCCTGAAAACAAAAATGCTGTTGGAGGGTTTCAAGTTCTTCAAGGACTATACGCCATTGGTTCGGGTGGATTTTGGGGAAAAGGTCTCGGAAACAGTTCCCAAAAATTGGGAGTGATCCCTGAGGTTCAAAATGATATGATTCTATCCGTTATATGCGAAGAGCTTGGTATCTTTGGAGTGATTGTCATATTGTTTTTGTTTGGGGCCTTAATATACAGAATTATGTTTATTGCACAGAATGCACCAGACATGTTTGGATCGCTACTAGCAGTTGGAGTGATGACACATATTTCTATTCAGGTGATATTGAACATAGCGGTTGTTACCAACATGATTCCGACAACTGGAATTACGTTACCATTCTTCAGTTATGGAGGAACTTCTATTATTTTTCTGATGGCAGAAATGGGGATTGTTCTAGGAATTTCTACAAAGATAAAAATCGAAGATAAATGACAAAAACCCTTTTCATAAAAAATAAAGTATGATATATTATAATGTAGTATTTAATACTAGATATGATAGAGGTGAATACACACGACCATAGGAGGGAATGGTATGAATTATAAAATAATTATGGACAGTTGTGGAGAACTGACAGATAAGATGAAACAAAGTGGATGTTTTAAGCAAGCTTCACTTACAATGGAAGTCGGAGGTGTTTCTATTAGAGATGATGAAACATTTAATCAGGCAGAGTTTTTAAAACGCGTGGCTGAGTGTCCAGATAGTCCAAAGTCGTCTTGCCCATCACCAGAGGAATACATGGAGAGTTACCGATGTGATGCACAACATATCTATGTAGTAACCCTGTCTTCTGAGTTGAGCGGATCTTACAATAGCGCAGAACTTGGAAAAAAATTATATGAAGAAGAATATGGAAAAAAAGAGATATACGTGTTTAATTCTCGATCAGCATCTGTAGGGGAAACCTTGATTGGATTAAAGATCCAAGCGTGCGAAGAAGCAGGAATGAGTTTTCAAGAAGTAATAGATACTGTTGAAGCATATATTTCAGAACAGCACACGTATTTTGTTTTGGAAACATTGGATACGTTGAAGAAAAATGGACGTCTTTCCGGAGTAAAAGCGTTGGTTGCCAGTGCCCTTAACATTAAGCCCATAATGGGCTCTAAGCCAGAAGGAACGATTTGTCAGCTTGGTCAGGCAAGAGGAATGAAGAAAGCACTTGCGAAATTAATCGATTACGCATTACAAGATGCAGAACATACAGAAGATAAAATACTGGGAATTTCACATTGTAACTGTCCGGAAAGAGCGAAAGAAGTGCAAAAAATATTGATGGACAGTGCAGCCTTTAAAGAGAGTATTATCGTAGATACGGCTGGAATTAGTACAATGTATGCAAACGATGGTGGAATCATTGTTGTAATATAAAAAAGGAGTAACGAAATGAGTCAAGAGAAAGTAGATCGCTACAAACAAGAAAAAGCAAACAGAAAGCAGATTATGAAAAAACAAAAGAGAAAAAAAATCTTATGGAATACATCTGCAGCATTGGTGGCAGTTGTACTTGTCGGCTGGATTGGATATTCTGGTTATCAAGTATATGAGGATGGAAAAGAGCGTAACGTTGTGGAAGCAAATTTTGAGGCAGTAGATTCTTACTTAAACGAACTTGCACAATAATGGTTTGCAAAGTCTTTTAGGTTTTCCAGAAATTATTTAAAATAGAACAAAGAATATAAGTGTCAAGCAGTGCACAAAGCGAAAGCTCCGAAGTTGTAATCTTCGGGGCTTTTTGTTTGGAAAAAATATCCAAGGGAATCCGTAAAAAAGGGGTTGAAAAAGGGGGGCGAGTGGAGTACAATGGAGTTACGTGGTAAAAAGTGGTGGAAAGTGGAGCGAAAGGGAGTGAAAAACTCCAGAGAAAGGATTCCATATGTTACTTGGAGAATTCAATCATACGATAGATGAAAAAGGACGATTAATTATACCGGCTAAATTACGAGATGATCTAGGAGAGAGTTTCGTTATTTGTAATGGTATGGAAGGCTGTCTTTTTGTATACTCCATGGACGAATGGAATAAATTTGTAGCTGAATTGGAAACACTGCCGCGTATGAATAAGGATGCCAGAATATTTAAACGTTATTTTTTCGGAAGTGCATCAGAAGGTAGCTTTGATAAGCAAGGAAGAGTTTTAGTTCCTCCTACACTTAGAAAAGCGGCAAATCTGGAGAAAGATGTTGTTCTTGTGGGAGTGCAAGATCGAGTTGAAATCTGGAACAAGGCACTTTGGGAAGAGAGAAGTATGGTAAGTGAAGAAGATTTAGATGCAATTGCAGAACGGATGGAAGCAATTGGTATTCGCATTTAATATGCTTATTAGGTAATGGAGGAGTATATGGCATTTAAACACACAACAGTTTTATTAAATGAAACCGTAGATGGTCTACATATCAAACCAGATGGAATTTATGTGGATGCAACGCTTGGTGGAGGCGGACATGCGTACCAAGTTTGTAGTCAGTTAAGTGAAAGAGGAAGTTTCATAGGGATTGATCAAGATGCAGCGGCAATTGAAGCGGCAAGTATTCGATTACAGGAGTTTCAAGAGAAAGTCACAATCATTAGAAGCAATTATTGTGACATAAAGTCTAGGCTTCAGGAATTAGGAATTGATAAAGTTGATGGAATCGTCTTAGATTTGGGTGTGTCCTCTTATCAACTAGATACAGCTGAACGAGGATTTTCTTATCGTAGTGATGCGGCATTGGACATGAGAATGGATCAAAGACAGAAGATGACAGCAAAAGACATTGTCAATGAATATAGTGAAGCAGATTTATACAGAGTAATTCGAGACTATGGGGAAGATCGATTTGCAAAAAATATTGCCAAACATATTGTGATGGAAAGAGAGAAACATCCGATTGAAACAACTGGTCAATTAAATGAGGTGATCAGTAGAGCAATACCAATGAAAATACAAAAGACTTCAGGTCATCCATCGAAAAGAACATTTCAGGCAATACGTATTGAATTAAATCATGAATTAGATGTATTAAAAGATACATTAGATACAATGATTGAAATGCTCAATCCAGGAGGAAGGATATGCATTATTACGTTTCATTCTTTAGAAGATCGAATTGTAAAAAGTGCTTTCCGCAAAAATGAAGATCCTTGTATATGTCCAAATAATTTTCCAGTTTGTGTATGTGGTAGAAAATCAAAAGGAAAAGTAATTACCAAAAAACCAATTCTTCCAAGCTTGGAAGAATTAGAAAACAATAGTCGCTCAAAAAGTGCGAAATTACGTATATTTGAACGTGTTTGATGAGTGGACGGGGAAAGGGACCCGGTTAAAGTGAGTATATAGCATATAGATCCATCAGGAGGGGAGACCTGATGGATCAAGTAAGAAAGGACAGGAAAAGTGGCTCAGAGTAACAAAATTGTGAGATATAAGAACACACATCATGACTATCGATCCTCATATGTGTATGGCAACACAGTTCGTCAGCCAGAAGTACTGCCAAAGAGAAAAAAAGTTGCACAGCCAAGACGACGCGTGAAAGTAAGTGCGCAAGTGCGAAGAAACCGTAATCGTGCGACTGCAATGAATCGAGCATATGTTTTGTTTTTAATTTTTGCATCCGTATGTGTTGTCACTGCTTTTATGTTTTATCTGAAGTTACAGGCAGATGTTGTGAATGGAGCAGAAACAATCACAAAAATGCAGCGAGAATTAGAAACGATTACAGAGAAGAATAATACGGATTATCATGAAATATATGAACAGGTCGATCTTCAGAAAATTAAGACAAAAGCAGTGGAGAAACTTGGAATGGTATATACATCAGAAGGACATGTTGAGGAGTATGATTGTCCAGCAGGAAGCTTTGTGAAACAATACAATGCGATTCCAGAAGATGGAGTTCTTGCACAGTCAAAACGTGTGGCAGACTAAGGTGTAATAATATGAAAAAAAGAAAAAAGAAAAATCAATTTAGTTTTTTAAAGAAAAACTTTCCAAAAAAAATGCAGAAAAAGCTGGTAATGTTGTTCCTAACAATCATACTGGCTTTTGTTGTTATAATTATAAGAATAACGTATATCAATGTATTTAAAGGTGAAAAATATACAAGAATCGTACTAAATCAGCAAGTCTATGGAAGTAGAGCGATCCCGTATAAAAGAGGAGATATTGTGGATCGAAATGGAACAAAACTTGCAGTGAGCGAAAGAGTTTACAATGTGATTTTGGATGTTTTTGAAATGTGCAGCAAGGAGGAATATGTGGAACCTACCATTATGGCGCTAAAAGACATTTTCGAAATTGATGAAGAAAAAATCCGAGATGCAATTCGAGAAACTCCGGAGAGCCGATATACCATTTTAGATAAAGGAGTGAGCTATGAAAAGGCTAAGAAATTAGAGGAGCTTCTTTCGGATGAAAAAAAAGGAAAAAATGTAGTGGGGGTATGGTTGGAAGAAGATTATAAACGTATTTATCCTTATAAAAACCTTGCAAGTGACGCAATTGGATTTACTTATGGTGGAAATCAAGGACAACAAGGCATAGAAATGTATTATAATGATGTGTTAAATGGAACCGACGGAAGAGAATATGGATATTTTAATTCTGCCTCTTTATCCGAACGAACTGTAAAAGATGCGAAAAATGGATATACAGTTGTATCTACGATTGATCTTGCACTTCAAAGTATTGTAGAAGAAAATATCAAACAGTTTAACGAAGAACATGCAGGAGAAAAAAGAAAAAATGAGCCTGGCAGCAAAAATACGGCTGTAATGATCATGAATCCACAAAACGGAGAGATTCTAGCACATGCATCTTATCCAACGTATGACCTTAATAATCCGGATGATCTGAGTTATAAATTCACAAAAGAACAATTAAATGCTATGAAGCCAGAAGAAATTTCGGAAGAGTTGAATCGATTATGGAAAGATTTTAATGTAAGTGGGGATTATGAACCGGGATCAACTATGAAACCGTTCACAATTGCAGCTGGTTTGGAAACAGGCATTTTGAAAGGAAATGAGACTTATTTTTGCGATGGTGGGCTTCAGGTCGAAGATTTTTATATTCGATGTCATCTTAGAGAAGGACATGGACTTCAAACAATGGAGCAAGCACTAGCCAATTCCTGTAATGTCGCTCTGATGGAAATGGGTGCAAAAATAGGAGCAGACAATTTGAGCAGGTATCAGCATATTTTTGGGTTTGGCGAAAAAACAGGGGTAGATCTTCCGAATGAAGTGGATACGAGTTCTCTTATTTACAAAGCAGATCAATTAAAAGCGGTGGAACTTGCTACAAATTCATTTGGTCAGGGAATTAATGTTTCTATGGTTCAAATGATGGCAGCGTACTGTTCGTTGATCAATGGCGGAAATTATTATCAACCTCATATTGTCAAAGAAATTCGAGATGAAAGCGGAAGAATTGTGGAAGTTAAGGCACCTAAACTTCTGAAAAAAACGATTTCAGAAGAGACGTCAAAACAGTTAAAAAGCTATATGCGGTCCATGATCTTAAATACAGGCGCCGGGAAAATGGGAGATGTAGAAGGATATGAGTTAGGTGGAAAAACAGGAACCGCAGAAAAAATCCCTCGTGGAAATAACAATTATGTTTTGTCGTTTATCTGTTATGCACCACAGGAAAATCCGGAGATTGCCATGTATGTCGTTATTGATGAACCAAATGTAGAACTACAAGATGACAGCGCGTATGTGATGCAACTGACACATAACATATTGGAACAGGCTTTGCCATATTTAAACATCACCAAAAGTCAAACAGAAGAATAGAAAAATCAGTCATAACCTTACAAAAGAAAAAATATCCTATAGAGATAACTTTTGTAAGGTTTTTTAGTATGAAAAATAAAACATATAACCGTAAAAAAATACTGGTCGTATTTGTCTGTGCATCTATTATATTAGTTGCATTGATTGGAAGGCTTGTATATCTTATGGTATTTGATGCAGCATATTATCAGAAAAAAGCAACCATGTTGCATGAAAGAGAACGTACCATTAAAGCGGCAAGAGGAGAGATTGTAGATCGAAATGGAACGGTGCTTGCCACCAATAAAACGGTATGTACAATTTCTGTTATTCATAATCAAATAAAAGAACCGGAAAAAATAATACAAATATTATCAAAGGAACTGGATATTGAAGAATCGAAAGTTAGAAAAAGAGTGGAGAAAGTTTCTTCAATGGAAAAAATCAAAACAAATGTAGATAAGAAAATCGGGGACAAGATAAGAAACTATAACTTGGCAGGGGTAAAGGTAGACGAAGATTATAAACGATATTATCCCTTCAATGAAGTTGCGTCTAAAGTGCTTGGATTTACAGGAGGGGATAATCAGGGAATTATAGGACTGGAAGTGAAATATGAAGAAGATTTAAAAGGTACCAATGGTACAATCTTAACAGTAACCGATGCAAGAGGAGTAGAGTTAGAAGGGGTTGCAGAAGATAGAATCGAACCTGTGGCGGGAAATACGTTAAAGATCAGTCTAGATTATAACATACAAGAATTTTGTCAACAGGCAGCAGAAAAGGTTATGGAGGAAAAACAAGCAGATGGGGTATCCATCCTTCTTATGAATCCGCAAAATGGAGAAATTCTTTCGATGGTGAATGTGCCAGAATTTAATTTAAATGATCCTTACAAATTAAATACAATGGAAGCTATGGAAACAATGTCGGATGAAGTAAAACAAGAAAAATTAAATCAGATGTGGAGAAATCCAAGTATTAATGATACGTATGAACCAGGTTCTGTATTTAAAATCGTAACGTCAGCTGCATGTTTAGAAGAAGGAGTGGTGACCGTTGACGATACATTTTCCTGTCCGGGCTATCGAGTGGTAGAAGATCGAAAAATAAGATGTCATAAAGTTGGAGGCCATGGGCAAGAAACATTTAAACAAGGAATTCAAAATTCCTGCAATCCGGTGTTTATGGATATTGGGTTAAGACTTGGGGCAGAACGGTTCTATGATTATTTTAACCAATTTGGACTAATGGAGCCGACAAAAATTGATTTGCCAGGGGAAGCAGGTACTATCATGCATAAAAAAGAAAACATTGGTTTAGTGGAGTTAGCTACCATGTCCTTTGGGCAATCGTTTCAGATTACACCGGTCCAGATGGCGACGACAGTTAGCTCCATCATAAACGGGGGAAAAAGAGTCGTCCCTCATTTTGGGGTTTCTGTGTATGATCACAAGGGAGAAAAGATAAAAGATTTTAAATTGAAAGAAGGGAAACAAATTGTCTCAAAAGAAACGTCTGATACCATGCGCATGTTACTAGAAAGTGTGGTATCAGAAGGCTCTGGGAAAAATGCCTACATAGAGGGGTATTCCATTGGTGGAAAAACAGCCACATCCCAGACGCTTCCTCGTAGCGCCCATAAGTATATTTCTTCCTTTTTAGGATTTGCACCAGCAGAAAATCCACAGGTACTTGGGATGGTAGTGATTCGAAATCCAAAGGGAGTATATTATGGCGGAACCATTGCAGCGCCTGTGTTGAAAAATATTTATGACAATGTGCTTCCATACCTTGGCATTGCGAAAAACGGGAATGCGAAAAAAGAATTGAAAAACAAGAATTAATACGGTATACTTAATGCGTGTTAGTATGCGAAAAACGAAAGAGATAATGAGGTGAAAATATGAGCAGTAGCATAGTAATTCCGGTATTAGTATCCTTTGGACTTAGTCTATTACTTGGACCAATTATAATACCATTTCTTAGAAAACTGAAGATGGGACAGACAGAGCGACAAGAAGGAGTAAAATCACATTTAAAAAAAGCAGGGACACCTACGATGGGTGGAATTATCATTTTGACCAGTGTAATTATTACTTCTTTACTCTATGTGAAAGAATATCCACGTATCATACCAGTACTGTTTCTTACAATTGGATTTGGATTGATTGGATTTTTGGATGACTTCTTAAAGGTGGTTATGAAGCGTTCTGATGGTTTGTTTCCAAAGCAGAAAATGGCACTTCAGATTGTCGTGACAGCAATTTTTGCGTTCTATGTGATAAAAATTGCAAAAATTCCGTTAACGATGTTGATTCCTTTTTCAAAGGGGCATTACTGGGACATTGGGTGGTTAGCTGTTCCACTGATGTTTATTGCTGTGATTGGTACAGTAAATGGTACCAACTTTACAGATGGGTTAGACGGTCTTGCTTCAAGTGTAACTGTACTGGTTGCAACCTTCTTTACCGTTGTGGCAATTGGTACAAAGAGTGGAGTAGAGCCGATTACATGCGCAGTGGTAGGGGCGTTGCTCGGATTTCTATTGTTTAATGTATATCCGGCGAGTGTATTTATGGGAGACACAGGATCTCTTGCCCTTGGTGGTTTTGTAATTGGTACTGCTTATATGATGCAGATGCCTTTGTTTGTCATTATCGTCGGTTTGATCTATCTGATTGAGGTGCTCTCTGTTATTCTTCAAGTTGCATTCTTTAAGAAAACAGGAGGAAAGCGTCTGTTTAAGATGGCTCCGATCCATCACCACTTTGAATTGTGTGGTTGGTCAGAGACAAGAGTTGTGACCGTATTTTCAATTATTACAGCGCTTCTTTGTCTTGTAGCACTTGCGGGGGTGTAGGAGCATGGAATTAGAAAATAAAAAAGTATTGGTGTTTGGAACAGGTAAAAGTGGAATTGCAGCAGCTCAGCTTTTATTGGAACAAAAGGCACTAGTGGTAGTATATGATGGAAACCATGAACTTGACGAGGAAAAAATTAAGGAACAGATTTTTGATGGGAAGTCATATGAGCAAACACTTACCGTTGTTTTGGGAGAATTAAAAGAAGCCCTGTTAGATGAGATTCAACTTATGGTGATTAGCCCAGGAGTGCCGACAGATCTTATGATCGTAGAGAAATTTAGAGAAAAGAAAATTCCGATTTGGGGAGAAATAGAATTGGCATATCAGGTTGGAAAAGGAGATGTGCTTGCAATTACAGGTACCAATGGAAAAACTACCACCACAGCCCTTCTCGGAGAGATTATGAAAAATTTCAATGAAGATACGTACGTAGTTGGAAATATAGGAAATCCCTATACAAAAGTCGCAGGGCAGACGGTAGATCACACAGTGATCGTTGCAGAAATGAGTAGTTTTCAGCTGGAGACCATTCACACCTTTCACCCGAAAGTGAGTGCGATCTTAAATCTGTCTCCGGATCATTTGAACAGACATCATACAATGGAAGCGTACATTGCGGCAAAAGAAAAGATTGCAATGAATCAGACAGAAGAAGATACTTGTGTACTAAATTATGAAGATGAAGTTACTCGAAAATTTGGAGAAACACAAAAGGCAAATGTTTTGTATTTTAGTAGCCAGCGTATATTAGAAAAGGGTGTTTATCTAAAAGAAAATGCCATTATTTACAACACAGGAAAAGAAGAAATCAAAATCTGTGGGGTGGAGGAATTAAAACTTCTTGGAACACATAACTATGAAAATGTGATGGCGGCAATTGCAATGTCTGTTTCTTACGGAGTGCCAATAGACATCATCCGAAAGTCTGTAATGGAATTTCGGGGAGTTGAGCACAGAATTGAATTTGTTGCAGAAAAAAATGGGGTCGCATTTTATAATGATTCCAAAGGGACAAATCCAGACGCTGCCATTAAAGGAATTCAGGCCATGAATCGTCCAACGCTTTTGATTGGAGGAGGATACGATAAAGATTCTTCTTATGAGGAATGGATTTCAGCTTTTGATGGGAAAGTAAAAAAATTGGTATTGATAGGTGCAACAAGAGAAAAGATTGCGGATACAGCGGTGAGACTTGGATTTACAGAAAATGTTTTTGCCGATACTTTTGAAGAAGCAGTCGAAATCTGCATAAAAAATGCAGTACCAGGGGATGCAGTACTTTTATCACCAGCATGTGCAAGTTGGGGAATGTTTAAAAATTATGAGGAACGTGGAGATAAGTTTAAAGAGCTTGTAAATCAGATATAAGGAGCGAAATTTATTGGAACGTTCGAATAAAAAAAGAAAGTATGATTCTATCCTGATGACAGTTGTATTTCTGTTGATTGTTGTAGGATTGATCTTGTTGTATAGCACAAGTGCTTATAACGGGCGAGTGAAATTTCATGATTCTTTTTATTACCTTAAAAAGCAAGGGTTTGCTACGTTGCTTGGCATCTTTGCAATGATAGTTGCATCAGAAATGGACTATCATGTGTTTTTACTATTTGCAAAGCCGGCATATTTGACAGCAATTGTCCTATCGGTAGCAGTTCTATTAATCGGTGACGAGTACAACGGGTCCAAAAGATGGCTTTCTTTGGGCCCGATTTCTTTTCAGCCATCAGAGTTCGCAAAAATAGCAGTGATACTATTTTTGGCATCAATAATCACGAACAATATAAAATCCATAGGGAAGTTTCAAACACTGTTTAAGGTAATGGTTCCGATTCTTCCGATTGTTGCATTGGTGGGGGCGAATAACTTAAGTACTGCGATCATCATTTTAGGCATTGCTGTGGTGCTGATATTTGTAGCTAGCCCTAAATATGCGCAGTTTATTTGGATGGGAATTGCAGGGATTGGTTTCATGGGGATTTTTCTGGCGTTAGAGAGTTACCGACTGGAACGAATTGCAATTTGGAGAAATCCAGAGCAATATGAAAAAGGTTATCAGACCTTACAAGGACTATATGCAATAGGATCAGGAGGACTTTTTGGAAAAGGATTAGGTAAAAGTGTTCAAAAGTTGGGGTTTTTACCAGAAGCACAAAATGATATGATTTTTTCCATTATTTGTGAAGAGTTAGGTCTTGTAGGTGCCGGACTTTTGATTCTTTTATTTTTAATCCTCATTTGGCGTTTTTTTGTGATAGCAGTCAATGCAAAAGATTTAACAGGAGCCTTAATTGCATCTGGAGCAATGGCGCATATGATGATTCAAGTGATTTTAAACATTGCAGTTGTTACAAATTCCATTCCAAACACGGGAATTACATTGCCTTTTGTCAGCTATGGAGGGACATCGGTCGTATTTTTATTACTGGAAATGGGGATTGTGCTGAGTGTATCGGTACGTCAGGAGACTTAAAATTTTGTAACATAACAGAATCTGACAAACGAGAGGAAACAGGATACTGTAGGAGGAATTTCAATGGCGAAAAGAAGAAAAAAGAAAAGAATCTGGCCAAAAGTGATTCTGATGATCGTTCTTTTGGCGATTCTTTTGATGACACTTTTATTGTTACTTTTCCATATAAAAGAAATGGAGGTACAAGGAATTGTTTACGCATCGAAGCAAGAAGTAGTCGACTGGGTAAAAAAGGATAAATTTAGTACAAATGGAATTTATGTATGGTGGAAATGTAAATATTCCAAAGAACCAAAACCGGCTGCAATCGATAAAATGGATGTAAAATTTAAAACGCCATGGTCAATCTGTGTCAAAGTAGTAGAAAAAAAACCAATCGGATTTCTAAATAACAACGACGAATATCTCTATTTTACACAAGATGGAATTGCGATTTATAAAACAAAACAAAAGATTGAAAACATATCATACATTGAAGGGATAGAACTGAAGAATGCAAAAGTACAAGTAGGAAAAAAGATTCCAGTGGCGGACGAAAAGGTATTTCGAAGGATCGTAGAGATATCGGAAATTATGCAGAAACTTAAACTAAAACCGGATAGAGTGGTCTGTAGTGGAAGTGGATTCAATGTTTATTTTTCAGGGATAGAAGTGTTGCTCGGGAAAAATGCGTATGATGTTAAGCTTGCACAACTCCCGCCAATCTTGAAAATTTTAAACGAGAAATATCAGGGAATAGAAGGAACACTCTATTTGGAACATTATGAAAAAATTGAACAAGGCATTCGATTTGTTCCCAAAAAAGAAGAGTCACAGTCCACAAAAGAAACTCCGTCATCGACGGGAGAGAATGCAAATGTGGACGAACAAACACAAGAGAAAGAACAACCAGAAAACACAGAAGTAATCGAATATACGACGGAACAAGAGGGAGAATAAATTTTTCCTCCCAGAAAGCAATGAATTGGATAAAAAAAACATAAAATACACAAAAATCTATTGATTATTTGTAAAAAAAACTTTATTATATAACTATTGAATTATATCGTTCAATATCTATGGGATGTATAAAATAATATAATAAGATGACAAAGGAGGAAATATTCTTGTTAGAAATTAAAACCAATGAGTCAGAAGCAGCTGCAAGAATTATTGTGATCGGTGTTGGCGGTGGCGGAAATAATGCTGTAAACCGCATGATCGATGAGCAGATTGCAGGCGTAGAGTTTATAGCTATCAATACAGATAAACAGGCACTTCAGCTATGTAAAGCACCTACATTGATGCAGATCGGTGAGAAGCTTACAAAAGGACTTGGGGCTGGTGCAAAGCCGGAAGTTGGAGAGAAAGCTGCTGAAGAAAGTGAAGAAGAAATTGCATCTGCTGTAAAAGGAGCAGATATGGTATTTGTTACCTGTGGTATGGGTGGCGGTACTGGTACAGGAGCAGCTCCTGTCGTAGCACGTATTGCAAAAGAGCAGGGATCATTGACCGTAGGTGTTGTTACAAAGCCATTCCGCTTTGAATCAAAGACACGTATGTCAAATGCTCTTTCCGGAATTGAAAAATTAAAAGAAAATGTGGATACGCTGATCGTAATTCCAAATGACAAGCTGTTAGAAGTAGTTGATCGAAGAACGACTATGCCAGAAGCTTTAAAGAAAGCGGATGAAGTATTGCAACAAGGGATTCAAGGAATCACAGATCTTATTAATGTACCATCCTTGATCAATCTTGACTTTGCAGACATCCAGACTGTTATGAAGGATAAAGGAATTGCGCATATTGGTATCGGTTCAGGTCACGGTGACGATAAAGCGTTAGAGGCTGTAAAACAGGCTGTTGCAAGTCCGTTGCTTGAGACTACCATCCAAGGAGCATCACACGTTATCATCAATATTTCTGGTGATATTACCCTTATGGATGCATCGGATGCTGCAGAATACGTTCAAGAACTAGCTGGTGAAAATGCAAACATCATCTTTGGTGCAATGTATGATGATTCTGTATCTGATGAAGCTACTATTACTGTAATCGCAACAGGATTACATAATGTAGGTGGAAGTTCTTCTAAGTTGAAAGCAAGACTTGAAGGACAGCAGATGATGGGATCTATTTTGCCAAACCCAGATTTGGCAGGTAGAACACCTCTTACAAGACCGGTTTCACCAAGACCTGTGTCTACAGGGAATGCTCCGGCATATGATCAGACAAGAACACCAGCAAGCAAAGTGAAAGAGCAGTCTATCAAGATTCCAGATTTCTTCAAGAAATAATCATATAGGGATTTTTTAAAAGAGAGTACAAAAAGTGCTCTCTTTTTTTGTCGAAAAAAACACATATCCGTCTGTCAGTATCTGACAAAAAATCTACATTCTTCTACTTATAATAAATATTGTCTGAGTACAAAATCGATTTCGTTTCAGCAGGAAAGAAGGGAAAACATGTGCTATGAACTTTACATAGACGTGTTATTTCTGGTGAATTTATTTTTTGATTTTCTTTTACTGCTTACAGTAAAAAGTATCATGAAATATCCGGTTTCATGGAGACACGCCTTTTTAGGCGCGATCATAGGAGCTGCACTAACATGTCTTGTGATTGCAAGTCCATTCAATGGAATTGTAAAACTTATTTTATGCCATGCAGTAGTAAATATAGTTATGATCAGAGTCGGGTTAAAAAGAAAACAAGTAGGTGAAATTGTGAAAGCAACAGCAATTTTATACTTGGTTTCCATTTTATTTGGAGGAATTCTAGAACTATTTGCCCCTTATTTACACACTGAAATAATCTATTTTGTTATCGCGATTTTATGTGCACTTTTCATCAGGAATATATGGAAAATTTTTTTAAATGAAAAACGTACACAAAATACAAGATGTACGGTTGTTTTACAAGAAGGCAAAACACAAAAAAAGGTCACAGCACTTATTGATACAGGAAACACATTGACAGATCCAGTATCTGGTGATCCGGTAACGGTGATTGGCAAAGTACTGGCAAAACAAATGTGGGAAGAAAAAAAACAAGAGAAAGGGATTCGCTATATTCCTTTTTGTACTATAGAAAACAAAGGAATGATGCCTGTTTTTCGGATTGAAAAAATGCATGTGAAGGGAAAGGAAGAGATCTTGATACAACATCCACTATTAGGAGTATGCGAAAGGCAAATGTCAGAAACGGAAGAGTATCAGATGATTTTAAATCCCGATATATTAGGAGGTTTATAGAATGGTAGCAAAAACAACAACGATAAAACACTCGAAATATAAGCTATTGCCAGATATTAGAGCGATTTTTTTTACAAACAAAAAAGAAGTTTACTATATTGGAGGTTCTGAGATTTTACCTCCACCACTAGAACAAGAAGAGGAATTAAAGGCAATTGAAGCACTAGGAACACAAAATGATCAAGAAGCGAAAAAAACGCTGATTGAACACAACCTTCGTTTAGTTGTGTACATAGCGAAAAAATTTGATAATACAGGAGTAGGAGTGGAAGATCTTATTTCAATCGGAACTATCGGATTGATTAAATCCATCAATACATTTAATCCAGAGAAAAAAATTAAACTTGCAACCTACGCATCAAGATGCATTGAGAATGAAATCCTTATGTATTTAAGACGAACGAACAAGACCAAACTGGAAGTTTCTATTGACGAACCATTGAATGTCGATTGGGATGGAAACGAATTGCTGTTGTCAGATATTCTTGGCACAGAAGAAGATACTATTTACAAAGATTTAGAAACAGAAGCGGAAAATAAGTTACTCTTTAAAGCAATCAGTAAACTATCTGGAAGAGAACGAATGATTGTTAAAATGCGTTATGGTATCGGAAGTCAAGATGGAGAGGAAAAAACGCAAAAAGAGGTTGCGGATATGTTAGGGATTTCACAATCTTACATTTCCAGATTGGAAAAGAAAATTATGCAAAGGTTGAAAAAAGAAATTGTACGTTTCTGGTAAATTGTATATGTAATAATAGAAAAACCGTGGTATAATAAGAGAAAAAGGGTTGGTGAAGCTTATGAAACTGACATTTATCGGAGCGGCCCATGAAGTGACAGGAAGTTGTCATCTTCTACAAACGGACGAAAAAAACATTTTGATCGACTGTGGAATGGAACAAGGACCAGATCTTTATCAAAATCCTGGTCTTCCAATTTCTGAATCAGATGTGGACTATGTGCTTTTGACACACGCACACATTGATCATTCTGGATTACTTCCGCTTCTTACAAAAAAAGGGTTCAAAGGCAGTATATTTACTACATATGCCACAGCAGATCTTTGCAACATTATGCTTCGAGACAGCGCACATATTCAGGAATTTGAAGCAGAATGGAGAAATCGTAAGGGAAGACGTGCAGGGCAACCGGAATTTGAGCCTTTGTATGTGATGCAGGATGCATTAGATGCCATTGAACATTTTGTGCCTTGCCAGTATAACGAACGAATTAAAGTGTGTGATGGATTGGAAATTCGTTTTACAGATGTGGGACACCTTTTAGGATCAGCGAGTATAGAAGTATGGGTAACCGAAGGAGAGGTAGAGAAAAAGATCGTCTTTTCGGGAGATGTAGGAAATCTTGATCAACCAATCATCAAAGATCCGACCTATACGAGCACTGCAGATTATGTAGTCATGGAGTCAACTTATGGAAATAGAGTACATTCTGCCGATAAGCCAGACTATTTGGCTGATTTTTCCAAGATTTTAAAAGAGACGTTTGATAAACAAGGAAATGTTGTGATCCCATCCTTTGCCGTAGGAAGAACGCAGGAACTCCTATATTTTATTCGAGAAATCAAAGAAAAGAATTTAATTCCAGAATATCAGAATTTTGAAGTATATTTAGACAGCCCACTTGCCATTGAGGCTACAAAAGTTTTTTCAAAAAATGTGAGAGAATGTTTTGATGAAGAGGCGATGAAACTTGTCAATGCAGGGATTAATCCTCTTGTTTTTGAGGGGCTTAAAATCTCAACTACAAGTGATGATTCTAAATTAATTAATTTCAATGAAAAACCGAAAGTTATTATTTCTGCGTCTGGAATGTGTGACGCAGGGCGGATCAGACATCATTTGAAGCATAATCTATGGAGAGAAGAATGTACGATTCTATTTGTAGGATATCAGGCAAATGGAACACTTGGAAGACGTTTGATCGAAGGGGAAAAAAATGTAAAACTGTTTGGAGAACCAATCGAAGTAAAAGCAAGAATTGAAAGTCTACATGGAGTCAGTGGTCATGCAGATATGGAGGGACTTTTGAAATGGCTAGGAGGATTTCAACTACCGATTTCTAAAGTATTTGTTGTGCATGGGGAAGATACGGTAACAGAAGAGTTTGCTCGTACAGTAGAAAAAAGATTCGGATATTCCGCATTTGCCCCTTATCCAAATGCCCAGTTTGATCTAGTAAAAGATGAAATAATAAGCCAAGGAATTAAAATTCCTGTGAAAGCGAAAAAACCATTCAAGAAGAAAGAAGATACCGCATTTGAACGTCTTCTTCTGGCAGGACGACGCCTTATCGATGTT
Source organism: Ruminococcus sp. (assembly GCA_020024635.1). Taxonomy (GTDB): domain Bacteria; phylum Bacillota; class Clostridia; order Lachnospirales; family Lachnospiraceae; genus JAHHTM01. The sequence goes on along the minus strand of JAHHTL010000018.1, from coordinate 10,417 downwards.
ATTGAGAGAAATGAAGGACTTTCCAACAAAGATAAAGCGAAATTTGAAAGTCAGATTCAAAATCTTGCAGAGAAATGGGATGTGTGGGATGAATAAACGAAATTGTCAAGGACTAAAAGTTTTTAAATTTTTATGATATAAGAATATCTGATCGCAATATTGAGAACCATTTTAATAAAATAAAGACTATCTAGGAGGGTTCTTGATATGGCACAGAATAAAGTTGAGCTATGTGGTGTAGATACAGCAAAGCTTCCACTCTTAAAAGAAGAAGAGAAGGAAGCTTTGTTTGTGCGGATCAAGCAAGGAGATGAAGAGGCAAGGCAGGAGTATATCAAAGGAAATTTAAGGCTTGTATTAAGTGTGATCAAACGATTCTCATCTAGTAGCGAAAACGCAGATGATTTGTTTCAAATTGGATGTGTAGGACTTATGAAAGCGGTGGATCACTTTGATCCTGATCGATTGGTAAAATTTTCAACGTATGCTGTTCCTATGATTATCGGAGAGATCAGAAGGTATTTAAGAGATAACAATTCCATAAGAGTAAGTCGTTCTTTGCGTGACATAGCTTATAAAGCGATTTATGCAAAAGAAAAGTATGTTAAAAAGAATTTAAAGGAGCCTACAGTACAGGAAATTGCTGAAGAAATAGGGATTGCAAAAGAAGACATTGTTTATGCATTGGATGCAATCCAAAGTCCGGTAAGCCTTCATGAACCAATTTATAATGAGGGAGGCGATACCCTTTATATTATGGATCAAGTAAGTGATAAGAAAAATAAGGAGGAAAATTGGGTGGAAGAACTTTCTTTAGAAGCTGCAATGTTACACTTAAGTGAAAGAGAACGCTATATTATTACCTTACGTTTTTTTGAAGGAAAAACACAGATGGAAGTGGCAGAAAAAATAAAAATTTCTCAGGCGCAAGTGAGTAGATTGGAAAAAAATGCATTGAAAGTGATGAAACAGTATCTTATGGGTTGAAATTTTTAAAACTTCATACTATTATAGTCGTAGGCGAAAAAGAAAAGATGATATACAGACGACAGGGAGGAAGGATGCATGTACAAGGCTTGCATATTTGATTTAGACGGAACACTGGTAGATACATTGAATTCCTTATTATATTCTGTAAATAAGACGATGGAAGAGATGCAGCTTCGTCCGATTACGAAAGAACAATGCAAGGCATTTGTGGGGAATGGAGCAAAGTATTTACTAGAGCGTGCTCTGGAGGTAAGTGGAGATCCGAAAAAAGAAAGGATCACAGAAGCACTTCAGACGTATGGACGTATTTTTCAAGAAGGTTGTACGTATCAAGTCGTGCCTTATGCGGGGATTTTGGATATGCTTCGCACACTAAAAGAGGCAGGGATGAAGCTTGCGGTGCTGTCGAATAAACCGGACCTTCAAGCAAAGCATGTAGTGGAGTCCATATTCCCCAAGGGAATCTTTGATTGTGTACATGGACAAAAGGCTGGAGTTCCGCGTAAGCCGGATCCGACCGCAGCATGGATGATTGCCCAGTCATTTAAGATGTCTCCGGAAGAGATTTTATACATCGGAGACTCTGAAGTGGATATTGCTACAGGAAATGCAGCCCACATGCCAACAATCGCTGTATCCTGGGGATTTCGTAAAAAAGAAACATTGCGAGAAGAGGGAGCTGTCTGTATTTTCGATGAGCCGCAGGAGATTATAGAGTTAGCCTGCAAGGAACAAGATGATGAGGTGTAGAATGATGAATGAATACAATGAAGAATGCTTACTTACATTTTTAAAAGAACAATCCAGACTTTTTGATGAGCCAGTGGCCGAGACGATAGAAGAGGCAGAGGCGTTTTTAGAAGACTGCATGGCAGTAGTTGTTGATTCCATAAAAGAAGTAAGGGAATATTTTGAAGAAAGCGGTGTTGATGTAGATACCATGTCTGAAGAAGAATTGGAAGATGCATCCGAAGTTTTCGCTCTTCCAAGTGGACAGTACCTTATTGTGGAAGGATAATACACATAACAAATACGCCGCAGCAATTATTTTACTGCGGCTTTTTTTATGGCTTTAGTTATAGTGTCAAGTATGACTTTGGAAGTGTAGGGAGTTTCTTTTGAAAGAGAAATCTCATCCAAAGATTGTTTCTCATAAATTTGTTCAGCAATATCTTCGATCGCAGGCTGAATCAGAGGAAACATAGTTGTTACACTTTCATTTAAATTTGTGAAGCGGATAGAATTAATATGAGATTCATCGACGGCAACTTCCACTTCCAGATCTGTGTTATTTAACGTGACAGAGGCGGTATATACACCGGGAACATAATTCTGTTTTGTGTTCGTGGAGGAGGATTTTTTTTCTGGCAAAAACATCACTACAGCGAGGACGATCAGCAGTAGAGTGAGAAGCGTGAAAATTGCAGTATAGATGATTTCTTTCATATGAAGAACAATGATTTTTGTTTTTACATTCATAACGGATTCTCCTATCACATTTTTTATAATTTTATGCGGTCATTGGATAAAATATGCTTGGACAGGAGGAAAAAAGATGTATATTATAGCAGGACTTGGAAACCCTGACAGACAATATGAAGGTACCAGACACAACGTAGGATTTGATGTCATTGATAGAATTGCAGAGAAATATAATATAGCAGTAGATACCAAAAAACATCGTGCATTGATAGGAAAAGGAATCATAGAAGGGCAGAAAGTCATTTTGGCAAAGCCACAAACGTATATGAATTTAAGTGGAGAAAGTGTACGAAGCCTTGTGGATTACTATAAAATAGATCCAGATCAAGAGCTAATCGTTGTTTATGATGATATTAGTCTTGGAGTGGGGCAGCTTAGAATCCGTGCCAAAGGAAGCGCCGGAGGACATAACGGCATTAAGAACATCATTTCACATCTTGGAAGCCAGATTTTCCCAAGAATTAAAGTGGGAGTGGGAGAAAAGCCGTCAAAGATGGATTTAGCAGATTATGTACTTGGTCATTTTTCAATAGAAGAAAAGGTGGAAATGGAAGATGGTTACAAGGAAGCTGTAAATGCTGTGGTAATGATGGTACAAGGTGACATTCAAAAAGCAATGAATGATTACAATCGTAAAAAGAAAGAAGAGTAGAAATTATGCAAGCGTTTTTCGCACCCTTGCCAGAATTGGCAGATTATCAGGAAATCTATAAAAATCGACAAAAGAAAACAGGAATTCTTCAAATATCTGGATGTGTTAACTCCCAAAAAACACATCTTTCTTATGCACTTAGCGATGGCATAAAATTTAAAGTGATCGTTTATTCGAGTGCGGAAAAAGCAAAAAGTGCATACGAAGAGTATAAATTTTTAGAAGAGGCTGCCTATCTTTATCCGGCAAAGGATCTTTTGTTTTACCATGCAGATTTAAAAGGAAAATATTTGGAAAAACAAAGAATGGAAGTGATAAAGAATATCTTAGAATCTGACAAGGGAATGACGGTTATTACAACCATTGACGCATTCATGGATGGGATGTCAGATAGGAGTAAAATTGACGCTCAGAAAATCTCTATTTCATCTGCGGACACATTAGAGTTTCAGAATCTTCAAGCAAAATTATCCAGTATCGGATATGAAAGAGAAACAGAAGTAGATAGTCCGGGCCAGTTTGCCGTGCGAGGAGGGATCTTGGATGTATATCCACTGACAGAAGAGTATCCTATTCGTATTGAGTTGTGGGGGGATGAGGTAGACTCTATTCGCACATTTGATACGCAGACCCAAAGATCTATTGAAAATTTAGAATCACTTACCATTTATCCGGCTTCAGAACTTTCAGAAGAAGAGGAAGGCGTTTCCTTTTTGGATTTTTTTGATATAGACGACACCATTTTGTTTTTGGATGAGCCAGTCCGTTTAATTGAGCGTCTAAAAGAAGTAGAAGAAGAATTTTTAATAAGCAAGAGAAACAGGGAAGAGTCAGAAGCTTTTGACCAAGAGAAAGAACTGACTGTTTTTTCCTCAAAAGAGATGATTAATAAAATAAACCAGTATTATGGAATTGGATTTACGACACTGGAAAGTAAATGTGGTAGTTTTAAGATGCGGGAGTCCTATTCTTTTCAGACGAAGGGAGTAAATCCCTACAACAATAGTTTTGAAATGCTTACCAGAGATTTGAAGCGATTAAAGAGAAGCGGCTATCGCGTCATTCTTCTTTCAGGCTCAAGGACACGTGCAAGAAGACTTGCGGAAGATCTTAGAGACTATGATCTCAATAGTTTTTACAGTGAGGATTTAAATAGAGAGGTTCAGCCAACAGAAATTATGGTTTCCTACGGTCACGTAGAGAGTGGTTATGAATATCCAATGCTGAAGTTTATGGTGATTTCAGAAACGGATATTTTCGGCAAGAAGAAAAAGAAAAAACGTCATAAAACCTATGAAGGACAAAAAATTCAAAGTTTTACAGAACTCAAAGTTGGAGATTATGTGGTTCATGAAAATCATGGACTTGGAATCTATGAAGGAATTGAAAAAATCGAGGTTGATAAAGTTACCAAAGATTATATGAAGATTTCCTATGCAGGTGGAAGTTCTCTTTATATTCTTGCTACTCAGCTGGATCTGATTCAAAAATATGCAGGTGCAGATGCGAAGAAACCCAAACTAAATAAACTAGGTACTGCACAATGGTCAAAAACAAAAAGCCAGGTAAGAGGTGCGGTAAGAGAAATAGCCAAAGATCTTGTAGAATTATATGCTACAAGGCAGCAGTCAGAAGGTTATGAATATGGACCAGATACGGTTTGGCAAACAGAGTTTGAAGAAATGTTTCCATTTGAGGAAACGGATGATCAGATGCAAGCTATTCTAGATACAAAGCGGGACATGGAAAGCAAAAAAATCATGGATCGTCTTGTGTGCGGAGATGTAGGATATGGAAAAACAGAAATTGCAATTCGAGCGGCGTTCAAAGCAGTGCAAGAGAGTAAACAAGTTGTGTATCTAGTTCCAACTACCATTTTAGCACAACAGCATTACAATACATTTGTACAGCGCATGAAAGAGTTTCCGATAAAGATTGAACTGTTATGTCGTTTTCGTACCGCCGCGGAGCAAAAGAAAACCGTAGAGGACTTAAAGAAAGGTCTTGTGGATATTGTGATCGGTACTCATAGAGTGCTGTCAAAAGATGTGGAGTTCAAAGATTTAGGACTTCTCATTATTGATGAAGAACAGCGCTTCGGGGTGGCTCACAAAGAAAAAATCAAAAAGTTAAAAGAAAATGTAGACGTTCTTACTTTGACTGCGACTCCGATTCCAAGAACCCTTCACATGAGTTTGATTGGGATTCGAGATATGAGTGTTCTTGAAGAAGCGCCAATGGACCGAATGCCAATCCAGACGTATGTTATGGAATACAATGATGAAATGGTAAGAGAAGCAATTGAAAGAGAACTTTCAAGGGCCGGACAGGTGTACTATGTTTATAACCAAGTTCATGATATTGCAGATGTGGCAGGGAAAATACAACAGCTCGTACCAAATGCAGTGGTAGCCTTTGCACATGGTCAAATGAAAGAACGAGAATTGGAAGATATTATGTGTGATTTCATTAACGGGGATATTGATGTATTGGTCTCTACTACAATTATTGAAACAGGACTGGATATTTCCAACGCAAATACGATGATCATTCACGATGCTGACAAACTCGGATTATCCCAGCTTTATCAACTTCGAGGACGGGTGGGGCGTTCCAATCGAATGGCATATGCCTTTCTTCTATACCGAAGAGATAAACTGCTAAAGGAGATTGCGGAAAAAAGACTGGCTGCAATTCGAGAATTTACCGATCTTGGATCTGGGTTTAAAATTGCAATGCGAGACTTGGAAATACGCGGAGCAGGAAGCCTGTTAGGGGAAAGACAGCATGGACATATGGAAGCAGTGGGATACGACTTATACTGTAAAATGCTAAATGAAGCGGTAAAACAGTTGAAAGGAGAATTGGACGAAGATCTTTACACCACAACTATCGAATTGAATGTGGATGCCTTTATCCCAGACAGTTATATTCCAAATGAATACCAAAAACTGGATATTTACAAACGAATTGCAAGCATTGAAAACGAAGAAGAAATGGATGATATGATTGAAGAACTCATTGATCGTTTTGGAGATATCCCGAAGAAAGTTCAGCAACTTCTTACAATTTCGGGATTGAAGGCACTTGCACATTCGGCTTATATAACAGCAGTGGAACAAAAAGGAGAAGATTTTAAATTTGTGATGTACGAAGCGGCAAAAGTACAACCAGAAAAAATACCGGGACTTTTAAAAGCCTACAGTGGAAACCTGGTATTTAAGGCAGATACTCCTCCTTATTTCTACTACCATAAAAAAAGTTATAACAAGAAAGAGAAGCAACCAAATGTTCTTGAAACAGTGAAAAAGTTATTAAATGATATAAAAAGCTTGTTAGATTAGAAAAAAAAGGCTATACTTTAACTTGTTAAAATGAAATACTTAGGAGGCACTTATGATCAGTTTTAAAAAGAGACTACTCGTTCTGGCAGCAGCAAGCACCCTTGCGGTTACTTCTTTGACGGGATGTGGTCATTCTGTAAATAATGAGGAAGCAGTTTCGACGATCGGTAAGGAGAAGATACCGTTTGGCGTTGCAAATTTCTATGCGAGAATGCAGCAGGCACAGTATGAGACGTACTATGCAGGAATGATGGGAACAACTGCAGAGGAAATGTGGAAACAGCAAGTGGACAAGAAGAAGACTTACGAAGAGATGGTTAAAGAAGGTGTGATGGAAAATCTTGAAAACATATATCTTATTAGTCAACATGCAAAAGAATACAAAGTAGAACTGACGAAAGAGGAAGAAGAAGCCATCGAAAAGGCAGTGGAAGAGTTTATAGCTGCTAACGAGGAAAGTACCAGAAAGGTTATTTCAGGTTCGAAAGAGTATGTGAAAGAACTTCTTGAAAAAATTACTATTCAAAATAAAATGACGACGCAAATGACTGCGGATGTGGATCAAAATGTATCTGATAAGGAAGCGGCACAAAAAGCAATGAATTATGTGTTTTTATCCTTTAAAAAGACGGCTCAAGACGGCAGTGTTTCAGATATGACTGCAGAAGAAAAGAAGGAATTAAAAGAAAAAGCGCAGGATATAAAAGCAGCGGTATCTACAGGTAAATCTTTCGAAGAAGCAGCAAAGGCACAAGAAGTAGAGATGAAAAAGACAACTTTTGATAAAAAGACAACATCAGTTGACGCAGAATTTATAAAAGTTGCAGATGCTTTAAAAGAAAACGAACTCTCAAAAGTGGTCGAAACAGAATCCGGAATTTACATCGGTCAGATTACCAGCTTGCTAGATCGAGAAGCCACAGATGCAAAAAAAGAAACCATTATAAATGAAAGAAAAGCAGCAAAATATCAAGAGTTGGTCGATACTTGGAAAAAGGAAACAAAAATAGACAGAAATAAAAAAGTTTGGGGAAAAATCGATTTTTCTAAGACTGGCGTAACAATGAAACAAAAATCAGAATAAAAAATAAAAAAGACTGCTTGAGAAGTAAAGAAACCACTTTTCGGCAGCTTTTTTTAGGAGAGAGTATATATGGGATATGATTACGGAAAAATATGGATTGCAGGAGCCCATGGGCGTGTAGGAACGATGATACACAACATGCTTGATATGCGTGATGTGGAGCTTTTTGAAACAGGTCATGAGGATTTAGATATTACAGATGCAGTAGCGGTTAATCGCTTTGGAAACAGCAACCGTCCCAATACCATTATCAACTGTGCGGGAATGACAGATGTACGCTTATGTGAAGAAAATATAGAAGAAGCATACAAGGTAAATGCATTGGGAGCAAGAAATTTAAGCGCCATTGCAAGAAAAATTGATGCAAGGATCATTCAAATTTCAACAGATGATATTTTTTGCGATAGCACGAAGAGGAGCTATCATGAATTTGACACGCCAAATCCAAAGACGGTGTATGGAAAATCGAAACTTGCCGGAGAAAATTTTGTGAAAGAACTTGCACCAAAACATCTGATTATTAGAAGTTCATGGGTATACGGGAAAGAAGGAGATAATTTCGTTAACCACATCATAGATTGTGCAAAAAAAGGACAATCTATTGAGGCGGCTACAGACGACTATGCTTGCCCGACAAGTGCGAAGGAACTTTCCAAAGTTATTTTACGGTTGATACAAGCAGAGCAGGAAGGAATTTATCATGCAGTATGTGAGGGATTCTGTAGTCGTTATGAATTAGCGGAAGAAATTTTAAAACTTTTAGGAAAAAAAGAGGTCCCATTGCTTCCTAAAAAGAGAAGAGATATGTTGCGAGGAAGAGAAAGTTTTGAACATATGAATCTAGCAAACCCATCTATAGTTTCCAAAACAACGGAAAATGAGTGTGGCAGCAGATATACGATTCTTGACAATATGATGCTTCGCATGTGTGGGATTGAATGCCCGATTTCCTGGAAAGATGCTTTAAAAGAATATATCTGTCAATAGTTAGAAAGAAGGAATTGAATGAAAAACAAAGAAAAGAAAACAATAGGACTTACCACTTGGATCTTTCTTAGTTTGATTTTGGGATCTATAGCCGGTATTATGCTTCATTACTGGGTTCCAGCAGGCTATGTAAGAGATGAAGTGATCATCAATGGCGTGTTTTATGTAATTGGTAACGGATTTTTACGTGCGATGCAGATGTTAGTCGTACCACTTGTGTTTTGCTCCTTGATTTGTGGCAGTATGGCCATAGGGGATACAAAAACATTGGGGAAAGTTGGAGTAAAGACAGTAGTATTTTATCTGTTTACCACGGCAGTGGCAATTTCCCTTGCACTTTCTATAGGAAAGCTTATTCATCCGGGAGTTGGACTTGATATTTCGAATATTGAGCGCGCAGAAACAACCATTGCAGAAACGACAGGATTTGCGGAAACGTTATTAAATATTATCCCCAAAAACCCAATTCAGGGATTGGCAGAAGGAAATATGCTTCAGATTATTTTCTTTGCAATTTTTATCGGTATTTTGCTTGCTAAAAGGGGAGAGAGAGTAACGACAGTTGCACGGTTCTTTTCGGAATTCAATGATCTAATGATGGACATGACTATGGCAGTTATGAAAGCTGCTCCCTTTGGGGTATTTTGTCTCATTGCAAAAACATTTGCAGGGATTGGATTTGATGCATTTCTCCCAATGTTAAAATATATGTTTGCAGTTTTTTTGGCGTTATTCCTTCAGGGGTTTGGCGTGTACCAGATCTTATTGAAGATTTTCACAGGATTAAATCCTATAAAATTTGTGAAAAAATTTCTCCCGGTCATGGGCTTTGCATTTTCTACGGCAACCTCGAATGCAACGATTCCGCTTTCCATTGACACGCTTGATAAAAAGATGGGAGTTTCTAGAAAAATTTCTTCTTTTACCATTCCGCTTGGCGCGACCATTAATATGGATGGAACCGCAATTATGCAAGGTGTGGCGGTTATGTTTGTTTCCCAGGCTTTCGGAATCAACTTAACGGCGGTAGACTATTTGACAGTAATAGCAACAGCAACCCTTGCATCGATTGGTACAGCAGGAGTTCCGGGAGTGGGACTGATTACGCTGTCTATGGTGTTTAATTCTGTAGGACTTCCGGTGGAAGGAATTGCACTTATTATGGGAATTGACAGAATCTTGGACATGACAAGAACTGCTGTAAATATTACAGGAGATGCAGTATGTACCACTATTGTAGCTCACCAAAATAAAATGATAAAAAAAGAAGTGTTTGACCGAATGGATCTATAAAAAAATCCTGGATTTTCATTGTGAAAGTCCAGGATTTTCTTATATATATTCTAATCGTTCGAAATACTGCATGAGAATATCGGCACAATTTTCAACACCAAGTTCGGAAGTGTCTAGAATCATATGATAATCATTAATGTCCCCCCAGGTATTACCAGTGTGTTCATAATAATAAGTAGAACGTTCTTCGTCTGTAGTTTCCACTTTCTCTTTTGCCTGTTCATAAGTAAGGGATTCTAACTTCATAATTCTTTGAATGCGATCTTCTTTGGAAGCGCAGACAAAAATATTTAATACATTCATTTTATCTTTTAAGATATGAGAAGCACATCGTCCAAGAATAATGCATGGTTTTTCAGCAAGCTTGCGGATTGCCTCGGCTTCTGACTCGTACATATGGTCATCTATTTTTTGTTCAATATAGGCTTTGTCATATAATGGAATACTTAGTCTTTTGGAAAGCTCATTTGCAATCACGCTAGCACCGGTGCCGAAACGACGGCTCATTGTAATTACTAATTTCATATAGAAGTCCTCCTTTGTATGTACACATAAATGATGTAGTTCCTATTATAGCACTGTATT
>JAHHTL010000017.1 GCA_020024635.1 Ruminococcus sp. | reverse complement strand
ATCGAAACTCTGGAGGAAGAGAAGAAAGACGAATAAAGGAAAAGCAGGTAGGATTCACATTCTACCTGCTTTTTACAATAGATACAATTTTTGTGAAAATAGAACGTATTCGTAAATAAAACTTCACAAAATCATACACATGTTTTATAATAAAATACATGGAAAATAACTTTAATTTACAAGAAGAATTGAAAAAATTGCCCGGTCAGCCAGGGGTATATATTATGCACGATGAAGAGGATCACATCATCTATGTAGGAAAAGCAATCAACCTAAAAAATCGTGTTAGACAATACTTTCAAAGTAGTCGAAATAAAGGGGTAAAGATTGAACAGATGGTTACTCATATTAGAAGATTTGAGTATATTGTAACGGATTCCGAGTTAGAAGCCCTTGTACTAGAGTGTAATCTGATCAAAGAATATCATCCCAAATATAACACTATGCTTATGGATGATAAGACGTACCCTTTTATAAAGGTGACTGTCAATGAAACTTATCCGAGGGTTATGTTATCTAGAAGAATGGTAAAAGATAAAGCCAAGTATTTTGGACCTTACACAAGTGCTGGGGCAGTCAGAGATATCCTGGATCTTATACATCGACTATTTCATATAAGGAGTTGTAATCGCAACCTTCCAAAAGATACGGGGAAAGAGCGGCCTTGTCTGAATTATCACATCCATCAGTGTGACGCACCTTGTCAGGGGTATATTACAAGAGAAGCATATAGCGAACATGTGCAGAAAGTATTGCGTTTTTTAAATGGGGATTACGAAAGTGTTGTAAAAGAGTTGGAAGAAAAAATGAATGCCGCCTCAGAAGAATTGGAATTTGAGAAAGCAATCGAGTATAGGGAACTTATTGGAAGTGTAAAAAAAATAGCTCAGAAACAGAAAATCACAGATAGTAGTGGACTGGATCGAGATGTTTTGGCAGTGGCATTAGAAGAAATGGATGCGGTTGTTCAAGTGTTTTTTATACGAGGTGGAAAGTTAATAGGACGCGACCATTTTTATTTAAGGATTACAAAAGGAGAACCACCAAATGAAGTTTTAAATAGTTTTATCAAACAATATTATGCGGGTACTCCCTTTATTCCGACAGAGCTTATGTTAGCCGAAGAACTTCCGGATGAAAAGCTTTTAGAAGAGTGGTTAAGCACAAAAAGAGGGGGGAAAGTTACCATTCGTGTTCCGAAGAAAGGAACAAAAGAAAAACTTGTAGAACTGGCAAAACAAAATGCTATCATGGTACTTAGTAAAGATAAAGAGCGACTGAAAAGAGAAGAGAAAAAAACGATCGGAGCAGTACAGGAATTAGAAGAACTGCTGGGAATATCAGGGATAGAGAGAATGGAGGCGTTTGATATTTCCAATACCAATGGGTTTGAGTCAGTAGGGTCTATGGTTGTATATGAAAAAGGAAAACCAAAGCGAAATGATTATCGAAAATTCAAGATCAAAGGAATTCAAGGTGCAGACGATTATGGAAGTATGCGAGAAGTTTTGACAAGACGATTTGAGCATGGTCTAAAAGAAATGGAAGATAATAAAGTACATGGTGGATTCACTGCTTTTCCAGATATCATTCTCATGGATGGAGGACGAGGACAAGTTAATGTTGCGTTGCAAGTTCTAGAAGCATTAAAACTATCGATTCCTGTGTGTGGTATGGTAAAAGATGACAATCACCGCACCAGGGGCCTTTATTATCAAAATGTGGAAATTCCGATCGAGAAGTCTTCAGAGGCATTCAAACTGATTACAAGAATTCAGGATGAGGCACATAGGTTTGCCATTGAATATCATAGAAGACTTAGAGGCAAAGAGCAGGTACATTCTATATTAGATGATATAGAGGGAATAGGGCCAGCACGAAGAAAAGCTTTGATGAGACAATATATGAGTCTTGATAAGATAAAAGAAGCGTCCATAGAAGAACTTATGAAGGTTCCATCTATGAACGAAAAATCAGCAACCTCTGTGTATACTTTTTTTCACAGATAAAAATAGAATATAAATCAAAGGAGATTATTATGGGACGAGGAGTACGTTTACAGGAAATTGTAGAAAAAATGAATTTAAAAAATATGACTCCGGATGTAGATCTTTCAAGAATCAAGGTTACGGTACCGGATATTAACAGGCCTGGACTTCAATTAGCGGGATTCTTGGATAATTTCGATGCAGCCAGAGTTCAGGTGATTGGTTATGTAGAATTTCGCTATTTGCAGACATTAAGCGAAAAAAGAAAAAATGAAATATACGATGATTTCCTTAAATTTGATGTACCATGTGTTGTATATTGCAGAGATATAGATCCAGAGGAAGTCTTATTGCAAAAAGCGATCGAACGCGGGATTCCGGTGTTCAAAACATCAAAATCTACTTCTGCATTTATGGGAGAGATCATTCGCTGGTTGAATGTAAAACTTGCACCGTGTATCTCGATTCATGGGGTTTTAGTCGATGTATATGGGGTAGGTGTCTTGATTATGGGAGAAAGTGGAATCGGTAAAAGCGAAGCTGCTTTGGAATTGATTAAAAGAGGACACCGTCTTGTAACGGATGATGTAGTAGAGATTAGAAAAGTAAGCGATGAGACACTCGTTGGAAGTGCGCCGGATATAACGCGTCATTTTATTGAACTTAGAGGAATTGGAATTGTAGATGTTAAATCAATGTTTGGGGTGCAAAGTGTACGAGAAACACAAAATATTGATCTTGTTATCACATTAGAGGAGTGGAATCGTGACAAAGAGTACGATCGACTTGGATTAGAAGAACAATATACAGAATTTCTTGGAAATCGTGTTGTTTGTCATCATATTCCGATTCGTCCTGGACGAAATCTTGCGATTATTGTTGAGTCTGCAGCTGTTAACCATAGACAAAAACAGATGGGATATAATGCAGCTCAAGAGTTGTACAAACGAGTTCAGGAGAATTTGGCAAAAAATCGTTCATAAATGAAAAAGGAGAGCATATTATGAAATATTGTTTTGGAGTAGATCTTGGCGGAACAACGGTGAAGCTTGGACTTTTTGAAGAAAACGGAAACGTAGTTGAGAAATGGGAGATTATTACTAATACGAAGAATGAAGGAGAAGCAATTCTTCCCGATATTGCAAAATCGATTTCAGATAAGATGGTAGAAAAGAAGATAGATCAAAAAGATGTTGTAGGAGTTGGTATGGGCGTGCCGGCACCAGTTACAGCAGAAGGGAATGTAAATGGAAGTGCCAATCTTGGATGGAAATATAAAGAAGTTAAAAAAGAACTCGAAACACTTCTGGGATTAGCCGTGATGGTTGGAAATGATGCCAATGTTGCAGCTCTGGGAGAGATGTGGAAAGGCGGCGGTTCCGGAGAGAAAAATATGATTATGGTCACACTTGGAACGGGAGTTGGCGGAGGAATTATCTCTGACGGACATATTGTAATCGGAAATAATGGTGCAGGTGGAGAAATCGGACATCTTTGTGTCAATTATGAAGAAACCGAAGTGTGTGGATGTGGAAACAAAGGCTGCTTAGAGCAATATGCATCGGCAACCGGAATTGTTCGTTTGGCTAAGAAAAAGCTTGCAAGGGAAACAAGAGTGACGAAACTTGTACAAGAGACTGTCACCGCAAAGGACGTATTTGACTGTGTAAAGGAAGGCGATTTGGTAGCAATAGAAATCGCTCAAGATTTTGGATATTACTTGGGATATGCTCTTGCAAATATTTGTACGCTTATGGATCCAGCGGTGATTGTTATAGGAGGGGGCGTGTCAAAAGCAGGAGAGATTTTGTTGGAATTTGTAGAAAAAGCGTTTCAAGAACGTGTTTTCTTTGCAAATAAAGATGTAAAATTTGCACTTGCTAGATTAGGGAACGATGCTGGAATTTACGGAGCTGCAAAGCTGATCCTTGAAAATTAGAACGAGAACAATAAAAACCGGGCAAGAATTTTTTCTTGTCCGGTTTTTATTGTTTAATTCTCTAATCATCGGCACCATCAGGTGGTGTAGAAGTGTCTGGTGTTGTAGGTGTCGTGTCAGATCCAGAATCCGGGGTGGAAGTTTCTGGAACTTCACTAGGAGTCTCGTCTGTATTGGAATCTTCTTTCTCTTTATCTTTGTCCTTGTCTTTATCGTTGCCTTTGTGCTTATCTTTGTCTTTTGGTTTTTCGGTAACATGTCCTGGACAACTTTGAGAAGGAGCTGTTCCGGTTGCAAAATATTCTGTTTTTGCAGAACAACTACTTGTAGCCAATAAACCTGTTTTCGTGCAAATTGTCTTTTTTTGAACAGATTCTGGAATTTCAAAATCTTTGTAAGGCAAAGATTCATGCACTTGACTCATGATTTGTCTCCAGAGACGTTGTACGTAAATTTCGTCGTTGATTACGTTTAATGTTTTATAGGAATCAAAACCACTCCACATAGCACAAGTATAATATGGAGTAAATCCACAGAACCAAAGGTCATTTCTTAAATCGGAAGTACCTGTGGTACCTGTTTTACCTGCAATGGCCATATTAGGGAACCTTGCGGTTGTTCCGGTACCGATTGTTACAACATCCTGAAGGCAGCTTGTAAGTAAAGCAGCAGTAGAGTCTTTGATCACTCGGTGAGTCAAAGGGGTTGTATTGTCAAGTAGAATGTTTCCTTCATGATCAAGTACCTTTGTATAAAGAATTGGTTTTGTATAAACCCCATTGTTTGCAATTGTTGCATACGCAGCAGAAAGTTCAAGATTGCTGACACCTTGGGTAATACCACCTAAGGCAAGGGGTTGCTGAAGATCATCATTTCCATCAAATTTAGGAGCGTCTTCTCTGCTTACAAGAGAAGTAAATCCGTAATTTTTAAGCATATCGAAGCCGGTTTCGATCCCGATATCTGTTAAAGTCTTGACTGCAACAACATTCATAGACTGTTCAATTGCGTGACGGATATTTGTAGTACCAATGTAGGTTCCACTCCAGTTAGGTACATCGGATCCGTTGGCATATTTGTAAGGTTCATCTACGATTGGAGTTGCAAGTGTGTATCCAGCGGAATCAAGTGCAGGGGAATATACAGCAAGTGGTTTAAAACAAGAACCAGGCTGTCTATAAGAATCAACCGCACGATTCAAAGAAAGATTTACTTTTTTATCTCCACGTCCGCCCACAATTGCTTTTACATAACCAGTATGTTGATCCATCAATACCATGGAAATTTGAGGCTGAGGAGATAGATTCATGTTTTCAATCACAGTATCCGTTTCTGTAATTCCTAAAGTGCTTTTGTATTCCTCGACAGCGGCTTGTGCTTCTTCCGGACTGGAAAAATCTAAAGGATATTGCTCGCCGTAGGTTTCTGATAAGTAAGTTTTTAACATTTCTTTACTATAATTATCCGATGTTCCATCAGCGTGCGTAACCGTTAAAGCATATTCTAAGCCATACTCTACATGGGCAGGATAGTTGGAAGGATCCGAAAGAACCGTGTCACAAATATTTTGGATGTTTCGATCTTGAGTTGCAACAATGGTTAATCCTCCGCTATAAATGAGGTTGTATGCCTGTGTTTCTGAAAAATTCTTGCGATTAATTAAATCATCAATCACCTGACGAAATAGAGCGTCTACAAAATAGGAATTGGCAATCTCTTCTGGTTCTGCATCTGCTGTTTCTTTTATTCGATCATATACAGCATCTGCCTTTGCTTCATCATACTGTTCCTGAGTGATATATTCTTGTTCTAACATCTTTTGTAAAACAAGCTCTCGACGTCTTGCATTTGCATCTGGGTGAAGAATTGGATCAAATTGTGTCGGACTTTGGGTGATACCTGCAATGACTGTACATTCAGATAGCGTTAAGTCTGAAACATCTTTTCCAAAATATCTTTTTGATGCTGTTTGAATTCCAAGGCACCCTTGTCCTAGGTTAATGGTGTTCATATAAGCTTCAAGGATTTCCTTTTTACTCATTTGTTTTTCTACTTGGATAGCCAAATACTGTTCTTGAAGTTTTCGCTGCAACCGGTCGGAAAATGTTTTTTCTTCTGTAAAATTCGGAAAAACATTGTTTTTAATCAGTTGCTGGGTCAGTGTACTTGCACCTTCTGAGAGATTTCCAGATAAGATTCCCTTTACACCGGCTCTTATAATTCCATGGATATCAATTCCGTTATGATCGTAAAAACGTTCATCCTCTATCGCTACAAACGCGTGAGCAAGATCTTTTGGAATTTCATCGTAGGTTTTATAGATACGGTTAGAGCCTTTTTGGAAAAAGGAATCCAGAGTATTTCCTTCTTCATCTACAACAAAGGTGGTCGTGCCGGAAGGCTTTACGTCAGATTCCTTGATAACCGGAGTTTTATCAATTGTATTTTTAATGAAAATACCAGCTCCAATTACTCCACAGACTCCTATGATTAAAATGAAAATAAGAAAAAATTTAAAGAATGTTACTCCAACCTTTTTTTTCTTTCTTCTTTTTTTAGAAGAAATTTCTTTCCTTTTTGTCTTAATATTTTTTTCTCCATAATTCATGAATAATGTCCTCCTTTATTCATACGTCTTATTATAACAAATTTATAATTTGAAATAAAGTCAAAACCTAAAAAGTTCATATTTCTTAAAAAAATTATTAAGAAATACTTGAGAATTACGGTGTTCCTGTTATATGCTATACGTATAATAGTAGGTTGAGGTATATGTAATGAATCATTATAACACAGTGTACATAGGTGGAAGCGGAGAAGTTATAGAAAAAAAATCACGATTTATCGGTGAGGTTTTTTCAGTAGAAACAGAAGAAGAAGCGATACAATATATTGATGAAGTCAGAAAACGCTATTGGGATGCAAGACATCACTGTTTTGCATATATCCTAAAAGGAGATCAGATTATCGAACGATTTAGTGACGATGGAGAACCAAGTGGCACAGCAGGTAAGCCGATTCTTGATGTCCTAAAAGGAGATGAGTTAAAAAATGTTTTGGTTGTGGTAACCCGTTATTTTGGCGGGACACTTCTTGGAACGGGCGGTTTGGTCCGCGCGTATACTTTGGCTACGCGAGAAGGGGTGAATCATAGTACTATTATAACCAAAACGTTGGGAGTTAAACTGAAAATAGGAACGGATTATACAGGGCTTGGAAAGATTCAATATCTTTTTGCACAAAAATCCATTCCTATTCTCGATACGGTTTATGCAGAAGAAGTATTTATTACGATCATCGTTCCTGTAGAAGAAGAAAAGTCTGTTGTTCAAGAGATTGTAGAAAGCACCAATGCAAAAAGTACAATAGAAAGAATAGAAGAGTGTTGGTTTGCGAGTGTTGGAAAAGAAATAAAGTTATTTGAAAAGTAAAAAAGGATGCCGATTTGATATGTACTAAGAATCGGCATCCTTTTTGGTTTTATTTAATTTTATTTAATTAAATTCAGGTTCAATTAGTCCAAAAGACCCATCTTTTCGTTTGTATACAACATTGACTTCATCGGTCTCAGCATTACAAAATACGAAGAAGGAATGTCCAATCAAATCCATTTGAATACAAGCATCCTCTGGATACATAGGTTTAATTCCGAAACGTTTTGTTTTTACAATCTTAATTTCATCATCCTGTACCTCATCATCGAGAGAATCTTCTAGAAATTCTTTCTTGAAACTACTACTTCCTTCAGAAGAAGCAGTTGGATGTCCTTGACTTTTGGCTACGAGTTTGTTTTTGTATTTCCGAAGTTGACGTTCGATCACTTCCTCTACAAGGTCAATAGAAACGTACATATCAGTACTTGTCTGCTCGGAACGAATAATACTACCTTTTACAGGAATTGTGACTTCGATTTTCTGTCGATCCTTCTCAACGCTGAGAGTGACATGAATTTCTGTTTCAGGAGTGAAATACCTTTCGAGTTTACCTAGCTTTTGTTCAATCGTGTCTTTCAAGCCTGCTGTTACGTTGATGTTTTTTCCACTAATAATAAAATTCATACAATCAACTCCTTTGTTTGTATTTTATGAATTTATTATAACATAAATTTTGAAAAAAGTATATAAAAAAATAAAATAGGAAATAATTTCTGACAACTAAAAAGGAAACAAGAAAAAACATATTTTCTTATATCATTAGCGGTTTATAAATTTGTGATAGGCTTCTTGATCATAAACATGATCCAATTCTCCAATCCATTCAGTAACAGGAGTTTCTCCACAAAAACCACTCTTGAATGCGAACAGTCCATCTGTGTTGTCCAAAGTAAATACACCGCCAAAATCATAGAAATGTTTTTTTAATTCA
This sequence comes from Ruminococcus sp., assembly GCA_020024635.1. Lineage (GTDB taxonomy): Bacteria > Bacillota > Clostridia > Lachnospirales > Lachnospiraceae > JAHHTM01. Next base: position 36,469 of record JAHHTL010000017.1, on the reverse strand, counting down.
ATGGCCCACTTAATCATAGACCACTGCATATCATAATTTGGCATTTTATTACGCATTTCGTTAGAACTAGCGCCGTATAGATACCACATTTTATCGTTGTAAGGGAAGGCGACAGCAGCAGACAATGGGATGTTTTCAAATTCTGAAATATAAATCCGAATCTCAGGATATGCCGCAATCATTCGCTCAAAGTACTCTTTTGGACGATAAGTAATTCCTTGACGTTCAGCCATGATTTTTGTAAGAGCGTGAAAAATGTCAATCTCTTCTTGTGAGCGCCCCCATCTTGTTTGAATTCCTTTTCTTTTTGCTAAACGGATATTGTATCTTGTCTTGCTATGAAAGGAAGAAAGAATTTTTTCTTCATCGCCGGAAGAAATATCCATGATCATATTATAATGAGGTTGTGTAAAAGAATGGATGTTTGTTTCGCGACCTCGGAATGTAAACCCCTTTTGTTTGTATTGATCGATTAGAGATTGATCGTAATAAACTTCAGGATCTATGCGGAGCACAAAGGCATTATTTTTTTGTGCCACAGGCAGTGCTTCGTCGATGAGTTTTGAAACAGTGTCGATATCGTAAAAATCACAGACAGGTCCTCTGTTTGCGTACATCAAACGTTTTCCATCTACGGCTTTTATGGATAGGATAGAAAGGGCTGCGGTAATTTCTTTCGTCTGTGGATCTTCCAAATACACATAATCACTATCCCACGTGTTTTTTACTTTTTCCCAGCGCATATCTTGAGATAATTTGCTGTATGGACTATTAAGAATAAAATTCTGGTATTTTTCTACCATTGCCTGATTGTTTTTGTCTAAAACTGGCATTAGAATAACCCTCCTTTTTACATTTGTTTCTGTATTACTGAATGGAACGGATGACTTCAATTCGAGTGACTTTTCCGTTTTTCATTTTAGCGATTCGTAAGCCGATATTTTGGATATAGAGACAAGCATCACTCCCGATTTCCATTTCTTGCTCTGTCATTTTACGTAATAGAAGTTCATATAGGGTTTCATCATTTTTATATGGAATATCTGTATGAAGGATTCTATTAACGGTTCGCACTTTTTGTGATGCACGGAAAATCATTCGTTCGGATTCATCAAAAGCTACAAAGAGAAACTTTCTTGTAGCGAAGAGAATTGCGATAGAAATGACACCAATCAATGTGTGAAGTGGAACAGAATGCCCGATAATTATTTGACGGGCAATTGCAAAGAGTAATACCTCAAAAACTGTCATTGGAGTATGGAGATAAAGCATACGAATCATCTCCACACCAATGATCAGATTTAGACAAGTTGTAAGAAGATCATCATAATTCGGATATTTTCCGATGTCTGTCAAGTTTCCAAATGATAAGATTAACTGAATCGTCATAATGATGATGCCACCGGCTAAAAGAGCAGCAATGATTAGTTCCAGTGCATTTGTTAGGCTTCGTAGAAAGGCATCTGCATATTTCTTCATAAAATGTCTCCTTTAAAAAGTCTTGCATGAAAATTATTTATTGTTGTTACTTCTTTTACGCATCCTTTGATCTAGAATTTTCTTTCGAATGCGAAGGGTCTTTGGTGTAACTTCAAGAAGCTCGTCTGTATCAATAAAATCAAGAGCCTCTTCAAGACTAAGTACACGTGGCGGAGTTAATCGCAATGCTTCGTCAGCGCTGGAAGAACGGGTATTGGTTAGATGTTTGGTTTTACATACATTTACCTCGATATCATCTGTTTTCGCATTTTGTCCGATGACCATACCACTATAAACTTTTTCTCCGGCACCAATGAACAATGTTCCACGTTCTTGTGCACCATAAAGTCCGTAGGTTACAGATTCTCCGGTCTCAAATGCAATTAAAGACCCTTGTTTTCTATACTGAATATCTCCTTTGTATGGAGCGTATCCGTCAAAACTTGTATTTAAGATTCCGTTTCCCTTGGTATCGGTTAGAAAATCGCCACGATATCCAATGAGACCACGAGATGGGATGGAGAATTCCAATCGTGTATACCCGCCGTTGGATGTGCTCATGTTACGAAGTTCTCCTTTTCTCTGGCTGAGTTTTTCAATGACTACACCCGTACATTCTTCGGGAACATCTACATAGGCAAGTTCCATAGGTTCTAATTTTTTTCCGTTTTCGTCTGTTTTGTAGAGTACTTCTGCTTTACTTACTGCGAATTCATAGCCCTCACGTCTCATGTTTTCTACAAGAACAGAAAGGTGAAGCTCTCCACGTCCAGAAACTTTAAAACTATCGGTGTTTTCTGTTTCTTCCACACGCAGACTAACGTCCGTATTTAATTCACGGAATAATCTTTCACGCAGATGACGAGAGGTTACAAATTTCCCTTCTTGTCCGGCAAAAGGACTATCATTTACATTAAATTGCATGGAAATCGTTGGTTCAGAAATTTTCTGGAACGGAATTGGTTCTGGTGATTCAGGAGAGCATAAGGTATCTCCAATAGAAAGATCTGCAATACCGGAGATTGCAACAATCGCTCCCACAGAAGCTTGTTTTACTTCGACTTTGCTTAAACCATCGAATTCATATAATTTGCTGATTTTTACTTTCTGTTTTCTGGAAGGATCGTGATGATTTACAACAACCATATCTTGATTTACACTGATGGTTCCATTGTCTACTTTTCCTACACCAATACGACCTACGTATTCATTGTAATCAATGGTACTAATGAGTACTTGAGTTGGAGCTTCTGGATCTCCTTCTGGGGCAGGGATATAGTCGATGATCGTTTCAAACAATGGCTGCATATCTTTTTCATCATCCGTAAGATCAAGAACAGCAATTCCTGCTTTTGCGGAAGCGTATACAAATGGACAGTCCAGTTGTTCGTCAGAAGCGTCAAGGTCCATAAATAACTCAAGAACTTCATCAATTACTTCATCCGGTCTTGCTTCTGGTCTGTCAATTTTGTTGATACATACAATAACAGGCAGGTTTAGTTCTAACGCTTTTTTGAGAACAAATTTTGTCTGAGGCATGGCACCTTCAAAAGCATCTACGACAAGGACAACACCGTTTACCATTTTAAGGACACGCTCTACTTCACCACCAAAGTCCGCATGTCCTGGGGTATCAATGATATTGATTTTTGTGTTTTTATAATAGACCGCTGTATTTTTTGATAGAATAGTAATTCCACGTTCTCTTTCAATATCATTGGAATCCATTACTCGTTCTGCAACTTCTTGGTTTTCACGGAATACACCGCTTTGTTTTAAAAGTTCATCTACTAAGGTTGTTTTTCCATGATCAACATGGGCAATAATAGCGATATTTCTAACATCTTCACGTTTTGTTTTCATGATAATAACACTCTTTCTTCTATGATAATGTGATTGTAACTTACTTATATTAGCACAAAAAAAGAAATAAGAAAAGAAAATTCTTGAAACATATTTTGTCGAACGATTTTGTAAGAAGGCAGGTCTAATAAGAAAAAGTATCTCATAAACTTAGTAGTGACTTAAAAATACCACGAAGAGGAAGGGAGAAAAAAGAATAATGTCAGATAAGGTAATTGAAAACAACCAGGTAACAATCACAGGAAAGGTGGCTTCAGAATTTACATACAGCCACGAAGTTTTTGGTGAAGGATTTTACATGGTGGATGTACTTGTGAAACGGTTAAGCAATTCAGATGATAGAATTCCGCTTATGATTTCAGAGAGACTGATTGATGTAACACAGGATTATAGAGGAGAGTATATTTGCGTCTCCGGCCAGTTTCGATCTTACAATCGCCATGAAGAGCAGAAAAACAGACTGGTTTTATCTGTTTTTGTAAGAGAAGCTGAATTTGTGGATGAGCAGCTAGATGCGGTAAAGACCAATTATATCTTTTTGGAGGGATATATTTGTAAAAAGCCTGTATATAGAAAAACACCACTTGGAAGAGAAATCGCAGATCTTTTACTTGCAGTAAATCGCCCATATGGAAAATCGGACTATATTCCCTGTATTTGCTGGGGACGTAATGCAAGATATGCTTCTGGATTTGAGGTGGGAGAACACGTACAAGTGCTTGGAAGAATTCAAAGTAGAGAATATGTAAAAAAAATATCGGAGACAGAAACACAAACACGAACAGCATACGAAGTTTCGGTCAGTAAATTAGAATGTTTAGATGAGTAAAAAAGAAGAGAAATGTAAAAAAAACAAGGGGCATGAAAGCGGGAAATGCATTGACAATAGTGGAAGAAAATGGTAGACTTTGATATAAAAAATGAGCAGAATCAGGGGGATGATTTGTTATGTCGATTTTCAAAGGAGCCGGTGTTGCAATTGTTACGCCATTTCATACGGATGGAAGCGTAAATTATGATAAATTAGATGAGCTGATCGAGTATCATTGTGCGCAAGAAACGGACAGTATTGTGATTTGCGGAACAACAGGAGAAGCGTCAACCTTGACAGAGGAGGAACACATGGACTGTGTTCGGTTTACAGCACAACGTGCCAAAAATCGGATCCCAGTTATAGCAGGGACAGGATCCAACTGCACACGTACAGCAACAGCGATGTCAGTAGAAGCAGCAAAGGCAGGAGCAGATGGTCTTCTTGTTGTGACACCATATTACAATAAAGCGACACAAGACGGATTATATTGTCATTTTAGAACCATTGCTGAAGCTGCAAAAGTTCCGATCATTTTATATAGTGTAAAAAGCAGAACAGGGATGAACGTAGATCCAACTACAGCAGCAGCACTTTTTAATGATGTGGAAAATATTGTTGGAATAAAAGAGGCTTCCGGAGACATATCACAAGTTGCAAAAGTGATGAATCTGACAGATGGAAAGATTGATTTGTATTCTGGAAACGACGATCAAATCGTGCCGGTTCTCTCCCTTGGCGGAAAAGGAGTGATTTCTGTACTTGCGAATATTGCACCAAAGCAGGCGCATCAAATCTGTGCAAAATTTTTCCGGGGGGATGTGGCAGGAAGCTGTGCCCTACAACTAAAAGCACTTCCTTTGATTGAGCAACTGTTTAGTGAGGTTAATCCAATTCCTGTGAAAAAGGCCATGAATCTTATGGGAATGGAAGTAGGAGGGCTTCGAATGCCACTTACAGAACTCACAGAAGCGAATACAGAGAAACTTGCAAAAGCAATGACTGATTTCGGAATTACAGTATCGGTATAGTAAGTAATACATGATTGTTAAAGGGATATCATACATTGAGGTGAGCACTCAGATATGGTATCCTTTTTTGTATAAAGAGAAAGAGATAGGATCCATAAGTGGAAGAAATAGAAGTAGGAGGAGATAACATGGTAAAAGTATTGATGCATGGATGCAATGGGAAAATGGGACGAATTGTCACAGAACTGATAGAAAAAGAGGAAGAAATCGAAATTGTAGCGGGCGTGGATTCCCACACAGAGCAGACAAATTCCTATCCGGTGTTTCAGAAAATTGAGGCGTGCAATCTAGTAGCCGATGTGGTAATAGATTTTTCAAATGCAAAAGCAGTGGACCCGCTCCTTGACTATTGTGTTGCAAAGAACGTACCGGTGGTGCTTTGTACAACAGGATTGTCCAAGGAACAGTTAGAAAAAGTTGCAGAAACTGCGAAAAAAATAGCGGTTTTGAAATCGGCAAATATGTCACTTGGAATTAATCTTCTTATGAAACTATTAAAAGATGCGTCAAAAGTATTAGCCACTTCTGGATATGATGTAGAAATAATTGAAAAACACCATAACCAGAAGTTAGATGCACCAAGTGGAACAGCACTTGCTCTTGCAGATGCTGTAAATGAAGCATTAAATGGGGAGTATACATATACCTATGATCGCAGTCAGGTAAGACAAAAAAGAGGGCAAAAGGAAATCGGAATTTCAGCGGTAAGAGGAGGAACCATCGTTGGAGAACATGAGGTGATCTTTGCAGGATTAGATGAAGTGATTGAGTTTAAACATACAGCGTATTCTCGTGGTGTTTTCGGAAAAGGAGCAGTAGAAGCTGCAAAATTTTTAGCAGGTAAACCGGCGGGATTATATGATATGAGTGATGTAATAGGACTTTAAGTGATGTAGGCACTAGAATGGAGGGAGTATGAAGGATCTGGAAACAAGGTATTTAGAACGGTTATCTGAGTTATATCCGACAATCGCACGAGCGTCAACAGAAATTATTAATCTTCAGGCAATCTTAAATCTTCCCAAAGGGACTGAGCATTTTTTGACGGATATTCATGGGGAGTACGAAGCCTTTTCTCATGTGTTAAAAAATGGATCTGGCGCCGTTAAAAGAAAAATAGATGATGTGTTTGGAAATACCTTAAGCGCGAAAGATAAGCAGTCGCTTGCTACATTGATCTATTATCCAAAGGAAAAAATACGTCAGGTTAAAAAATATGAAAATAATATGGAAGATTGGTATAAAATTAATTTGTACCGTTTGGTAGAAGTGGCAAAACGTGCTGCAAGCAAATATACGCGTTCTAAGGTGAGAAAATCACTTCCAGCGGACTTTGCTTATGTGATTGAAGAATTGATCACAGAAAAAGCAGAGTTAAATGATAAGGAAGCATACTACAGTGAAATTATTTCTACTATTATTAAAATCGGACGTGCAGAGCAATTTATTCAGGCAATTTCCAAGTTGATCCAAAGGCTTGTAGTAGATCATTTACATATCGTAGGTGATATTTACGACAGAGGTCCAGGACCTCATATTATTATGGATAAATTAATCAATTACCATTCAGTAGACATTCAGTGGGGGAACCATGATGTAGTTTGGATGGGAGCGGCAGCAGGGCAAAGAGGATGTATTGCAAATGTAATCCGTATCTGTGCTAGATACGGAAATCTTGATATTCTTGAAGAAGGGTATGGAATCAATCTCCTTCCGCTTGCTACGTTTGCGCTTAGTGTCTATGGAAAAGATCCATGTAAATGTTTTGCATTAAAAGGAGAGGATCGCCATAATCAGGCAGAAATGGACATGGATGTCTGGATGCACAAAGCCATTTCAATCATCCAATTTAAAATCGAAGGTCAGATCATTCAAAGACATAAGGACTTTGGAATGGAAGATCGAGCCCTTTTACATAGGATTGATTATGAAAAGGGTACCATTTGTTTGGAGGGAAAAGAATATAAGTTATTAGATACGAACTTTCCGACCATCGATCCTAAAGACCCATATGCTCTTACAGACGAGGAAGAAGAAGTCATGGAACGATTGGAACGGGCATTTGCCGGATGCGAAAAATTGCAGGAACATACGCGTTTTCTACTTGCAAAAGGGGGACTATATAAAGTATATAATAACAACCTTTTGTACCACGGCTGTGTTCCGCTAAACGAGGATGGTAGTTTAAAAGAGGTAGAAATATTTGGAAATAAATTCAAAGGCAAATCCTTATATGATGCTCTAGATCGTTATTTGAGAAAAGGTTTTTTTGCATTAAAGGAAGAAGATAGAGAAAATGGGAAGGATATTATGTGGTATATCTGGCAACATCCATGTTCTCCATTGTTTGGAAAAGATAAGATGGCTACATTTGAAAGATATTTTCTTGCGGAAAAGGAAACCCATATAGAAAAGAAAAATCCATATTACAGGTTCTTGGAAGATGAAACAGTTGTAGATAGTATTATGAAGGAATTTGATCTTGATGTACAAGATGCTCACATCGTAAATGGGCATGTACCGGTGAAAAGAAAAAATGGGGAGAGTCCGGTAAAATGTAGCGGAAAAGTTTTGGTAATAGATGGAGGATTTTCCAAAGCTTATCAAAAAGAAACAGGGATTGCAGGATATACTTTGATTTACAATTCCCATGGCCTGCTCTTAGTTGCCCATGAGCCATTTGAATCTACCGAAGCTGCCATTAAGAAAGAAAGCGATATTCATTCAGATTATATGGTTGTGAAAAGGAATCTAGATCGCTGTTTAGTAGGAGATACGGATGACGGTAAAAGGATCAAAGAAAAAATAGAAGATTTAAAGCTACTTCTTGCGGCATATAGAAGTGGCGAAATTATTGAAAAAATATGATTTTGTCGGAGAAAATACGATAAGGAGAGAGAATGACAGACGATGAACAGCATAGAAGAATTGAAAAAAATGGGGATTAAGATTCCAGAGCATATAGAACTTACAGAACCGATGAAAATTTATTTTGACGAAGTATGTAAGATTCCCACTTTAAGCAAAGAAGAAGAAAGAGCATTGTTAAAAGCCTGTGCTGATGGAAAAGAAGAGGCACAGATGCAACTGCAAGAGCAGGGGCTTCGACAAGTGATTTCTATGGCAGGGTTGTATGCGGGATGTGGAGTGCCGTTTATGGATCTTATTCAAGAAGGAAACCTTGGACTAATGGAGGCGGTTATGCAGTATGATCATACGGTGGAAAGTGAGTTTCATGAGTATGCATCGACCTATATCTGGCAAGCCATTACAGAAGCAGTTCAAGAATTGACAGAAGAGATTAAAGTACCAGCTTACGTAGCAGAAACGATGCAAAAAATTAACGATGCAAAAGAAGAGTTAAAACAAGAGTCTGTAGAAGAACCTACTGCGGCCGATATTGCAAAAAAATTACAGAACAAGACAGTGGAAGAAATTGAAGACATTTTACGTATTATGCAAGATCCATCGATGTTAGAAAGGGAAGATCAGGAAGTACAAGACAAAGAAAGTCAAGAGGAAGCGCAAATAAATGCAGCAGATGCGGCAATTGAATCATTGATCCGTCAAGAGGAAATCAACGAGTTGTTAAGTTCACTAACAGAAACGGAACAACAGGTGATTCGATTAAGATTTGGTATTTCCAAAGACAAACCTTATTCCACAGAGCAAATAGGAAAAGAACTACACTTATCTTCAGAAGAGGTTGAAAACCTAGAGAAACAAGCAATGGAACAGTTACGTAAAAATGCGATGAAAGGCTAAATCAGTAATTTGTTGAATTTGGAGCAAGATAGTGTTAAAATGTTGCCTATAGTAAATTTAGACAAGGAGTTAATTACAGGTTATGGGTTTGTTAAGCAAAGTTTTCGGAACACATAGTGAAAATGAATTAAAGCGCATTTATCCGATTGTAGATCGAATTGAGGCACTTGAGCCGGAAATTCAGGTTTTATCGGACGCAGATTTAAAAGATAAAACAAGAGAATTTAAGCAGCGTCTTGCAGAAGGCGAGACAACAGACGATATCCTTCCAGAAGCATATGCGGTTGTAAGGGAAGCTGCAAAAAGAGTGCTTGGAATGAGACATTACAGAGTACAGTTGATCGGGGGGATCATCCTCCATCAAGGACGTATCTCTGAAATGAAGACAGGAGAAGGAAAAACATTAGTATCTACGTTGCCAGCTTATTTGAATGCATTGGAAGGAAAAGGTGTGCACATTGTAACGGTCAATGACTATCTTGCCAAACGTGATGCAGAATGGATGGGGCAAGTACACCAGTTCTTAGGACTTAGCGTTGGCGTTGTTTTAAATCCGATGGAAAATGACGAGCGACGTGAAGCTTACAATTGTGATATTACTTATGTCACGAATAATGAACTTGGTTTTGATTATCTTCGTGATAATATGGTAATCTATAAAGAACAACTTGTGCAAAGAGGGTTACATTTTGCAATTATTGATGAGGTTGACTCTGTTCTGATTGATGAAGCTAGAACCCCGCTGATCATTTCTGGTCAAAGTGGTAAATCTACAAAACTTTATGAGGCATGTGATATTCTGGCACGCCAGCTAAAACGTGGAGAAGCCAGTGGTGAATTTACGAAAATGAACGCCATCATGGGAGAGGATATCGAGGAAACAGGTGACTTTATTGTCAACGAAAAAGAAAAGAACATCAATCTTACCGAAGATGGTGTGAAAAAAGTAGAGCAGTTTTTCCATATCGACAATTTGGCAGACCCGGACAACTTGGAAATACAGCACAATATTATCCTTGCACTTCGCGCACATAATTTGATGTTCCGTGATCAGGATTACGTGGTTACACAAGAAGGCGAAGTTATGATCGTTGATGAATTTACAGGACGTATCATGCCGGGACGACGTTATTCTGATGGTCTGCACCAAGCAATAGAAGCGAAGGAGCATGTAAAAGTAAAACGTGAAAGCAAGACACTGGCAACGATTACATTCCAGAATCTTTTCAATAAATATGACAAAAAAAGTGGTATGACAGGTACTGCTCTTACAGAAGAAAAAGAGTTCCGCGATATCTATGGAATGGATGTTATTGAGATTCCTACGAATAAACCGGTGCAAAGAAAAGATCTTGATGATGCCGTTTATAAGACTGAGAAAGAAAAATTCAAGGCCGTTGTAGAAGAAGTAAAAAGAGCACATGCTACAGGGCAGCCGGTGCTTGTTGGTACCATTACAATTGAGATTTCAGAACTTCTTAGTAAAATGTTGAAAAAAGAAGGAATACAACACAAAGTATTGAATGCAAAATTCCATGAACTGGAGGCTGAAATTGTAGCAGAGGCAGGAATTCACGGTGCGGTAACGATTGCGACAAATATGGCAGGGCGTGGTACGGATATTAAGCTTGACGATGAGGCAAAAGCGGCAGGTGGATTAAAGATTATTGGTACAGAACGTCATGAGTCAAGACGTATTGACAATCAGTTAAGAGGACGTTCCGGACGTCAGGGAGACCCAGGGGAGTCTAGATTCTATATTTCTTTGGAAGATGATCTTTTAAGGTTGTTTGGTTCAGATAAGATGATGACAGTGTTCAACACTCTTGGAATAGAAGAGGGAGAACAAATTGAGCATAAGATGCTTTCCAATGCGATTGAAAAAGCACAAAAGAAGATAGAAAGCAATAACTTTGGAATCCGTAAAAATCTGTTAGAATATGATCAGGTTATGAATGAACAAAGAGAAATTGTCTATGGAGAAAGACGCCGAGTTCTAGATGGGGAGAGCATGCGTGATACCATTTATAACATGATCACAGAGTATGCAGAAGATACAACAGATCGCTATATTTCCGCAGAAGTAGATGCCGAGGAGTGGGATTTAAATGAATTTGAAAGAAGATTGCATTTCACCATTCCACAATTAGAACTTCCATCGGATGATGAGATAAGAAAGATGGAAGCAAAAGAAGTGAAACATCTTATCAAAGAAAGAGCGGTAAAGTCCTACGAGGAAAAAGAAGCGGAATTTCCGGAAAAAGAACAGATAAGAGAAGTAGAACGAGTTGTCCTTCTTAAAATTATAGATGGCAGATGGATGGATCACATTGACGATATGGAACAACTTCGCCAAGGAATAGGACTTCAGGCTTATGGACAAAGAGATCCTCTTGTTGAATATAAGATGATGGGATACGATATGTTTGGAGAAATGACGAAATCAATTGCAGAAACAACCATTCGTACCTTGTTCCACATTCAAGTTGAACAAAAGGTGGAGAGAGAAGAGGTTGCGAAAGTAACAGGAACAAACAAAGATGATTCTGCTGGTCGTGCTCCACAAAAGAGAGGGGAAAAGAAGGTTTATCCAAATGATCCATGCCCATGTGGAAGTGGAAAGAAGTATAAACAGTGCTGTGGCAGAAACAAATAAAACTGATTTCTATGAGAATCTGCTATTGCAGATTCTCATATGTTTTGGAAAGCTAATGAAAAAATTATATGAATGATAGAAAGAGGTGAATAAAGTGGTTTTAATTGATGAATTAAAAATGAGACTTAGCGCTTATGAAGAGCCACTGAAAGATTTGAGGGATTCACTTTGACGTAGCGTCAAAGAAAGAACAGATTGAGGAATTAGAACGAAGAATTGAAGAGCCGGGATTTTGGGATGACCCAGAAGCGTCAAAACACACCATGAAGCATCTAAAAGGACTTCAAGATACAGTAAAAGAGATGGAGGAGTTATTTGGAACTTATGAAGATCTAGGAATTTTGATTGAAATGAGCGAAGAAGATGCAAGTGGTGAAACAATAGAGGAATTAGAAGAGGAACTTTCAGATTTTGAAGAAAAGTTTGAGAAACTTCGAATTCAGACATTGCTCACAGGGGAATACGATAATTGCAATGCAATTGTTACGCTACATGCTGGAGCAGGTGGAACAGAAGCTTGCGATTGGACAAGTATGTTATATCGTATGTATAGCCGGTGGGCTGAAAAACGTGGATTTAGCTTGGAGGTTCTTGATTATTTAGAAGGAGATGTTGCGGGGATCAAAGGGGTGACGTTTGAAGTGTCTGGAGAAAATGTATACGGTTATCTTCGGTCAGAAAAAGGCGTACATCGTTTGGTAAGAATCTCGCCGTTTAACGCGGCAGGAAAACGACAGACATCGTTTTCATCTTGTGATGTGATTCCGGATATTGAGGAAGATCTTGATATAGAGATTGATGAAGACGATTTAAGGATTGATACGTATCGTTCTAGTGGAGCAGGAGGACAACATATTAATAAGACCTCTTCTGCAATTAGAATTACGCATCTTCCAACAGGGATTGTTGTGCAATGTCAGAATGAGCGTTCACAGCATATGAACAAAGATAAAGCAATGCAGATGTTAAAAGCAAAGTTATATTTGATGAAACAGCAAGAACAAGCAGAAAAAGTATCCGGTATTCGTGGGGAAGTAAAAGATATAAACTTTGGAAGTCAGATAAGATCCTACGTTATGCAGCCATACACGATGGTAAAAGATCATCGTACAAATACAGAAATAAGCAATGTAGGTGCTGTAATGGATGGAAATATTGATCCGTTTATCAATGCATATCTGATGCAGCAATAGATTCTGCAGAGAAAGTCAGGAGGAAAACATGGTAAATATAGCAGTAATGGGATATGGTACAGTTGGTTCAGGTGTTGTAGAAGTGCTTCGTACCAATCAAAGCTTGATCAACCAGAGAGCAGGAGAAGAAATTCATATAAAATACGTTCTTGATTTAAGAGAATTTCCAGGAGATCCTATAGAACAGGTTCTTACGCATGATTTTGAAGAGATTGTAAACGATCCGGAAGTAGAGATTGTGGTAGAAGTTATGGGGGGACTGGAACCGGCATATACCTTTGTTAAGAGATGTCTGCTGGCGGGAAAAAGTGCGGTAACATCCAATAAAGCACTTGTTGCCAGTCATGGAACAGAGCTTCTTTCCTTGGCAAAGGAGCAAAAGGTAAATTTCTTGTTTGAAGCAAGTGTCGGTGGAGGAATTCCGATTATCCGTAATATAAATGAATGCCTTACAGCAGATCGAATCGACGAAGTTACCGGAATTTTAAATGGCACCACCAACTATATGATGACAAAAATGTTTTACGATGGGTCTGACTATGCAGAGGTTTTAAAAGAAGCACAGGATAAAGGATATGCAGAATTTAACCCAGAAGCGGATGTAGAAGGGCATGATGCATGTAGAAAGATTGCAATTCTTTCTTCAATTATTACTGGAAAAGCAGTTGATTTTGAGGAAATCCATACAGAAGGTATTACAAAGATCACAAAAGAAGATATGATGTATGCTAAACAAATGGAGATGACCATTAAACTTCTTGCATCAGCCAAAAGAAAGAACGATCAAGTTTGTGCCATGGTATCCCCTGTGTTGCTAGGACAAGCGCATCCGTTGTACAGTGTTAATGATGTGTTTAATGCAGTATTCCTCCGTGGAAATGTCCTAGGAGATGCAATGTTTTATGGGAGTGGTGCTGGAAAACTTCCAACAGCAAGTGCTGTTGTTGTAGATGTGATAGAAGCAGCGAAACATCAAAAGGAAGATATTATGGCATCTTGGACGGAAGAAAAAGCGCAGTTGCTACCTTTGTCTGATACAACCAAAAAATATTTTGTCAGAATAAAAGGGGAACAAGAAGAACTTTTGGAGCGTCTTACGCAGGTGTTTGGAACAATCAAAGTTGTAAAAGTGCAAGGGTTGACAGGAGAATTTGGATTTGTGACGGAAGAATTAAGTGAAGCAGCGTATGAAAAAATGGCTGCTCAGTTCCCGGAAATTTTACACATGATTCGTGTGGAAGGATAAAATCTATGAAATATATTGTTATTTTATGTGACGGAATGGCAGATGAACCAATGGAGGAATTAGGGGGAAAGACACCACTGGAGGCGTCGTATACACCTACGCTTGATATGCTCTCACCCGTGTCAGAACTAGGAATAGTGCGAACGATTCCCAAAGGCATGACGCCGGGAAGTGATATCGCAAATTTATCGGTCCTTGGATATGATCCGAGACAATACTATACAGGAAGATCTCCGTTAGAAGCCCTTAGCATCGGAGTTGATATGAAACCGGAGGATGTTTCGTTTCGCTGTAATCTTGTGACGTTATCACAAGAGGAAGAACGCTATGAAGACAAGAGATTGGTAGACCATAGTTCAGATGAGATTGAGACCAAAGATGCGGCAGTATTGTTGAAGGATTTACAGGAAAAATTCAATAATAAAGGATATGAACTATATTGTGGTACAAGTTATAGGCACCTTCTTGTTTGGAAAAAAGGAAAAGTAACACAGCTTACAGCACCACATGATATTCTCACACAAAGAATAGGAGAATATCTTCCAAAGGATTTGGAACTAAAGAGTATGATGGAGGAAAGTTACGAAATATTATCCAATCATTCATTAAATCTTGAAAGAATGAAAGAAGGGTTAAATCCAGCAAATTCTATGTGGTTTTGGGGAGCTGGTACCAAACCAATTCTTCCACCATTTCAAACAAAATTTAAAAAAGAAGGGGTTATGATCTCAGCAGTAGACTTGTTAAAGGGAATTGCAATAGGGGCAAGTATGCGTAATATCTTAGTAGAGGGAGCAAATGGTAAACTTCATACGAATTATCTTGGTAAGGCAAAAGCAGCATTAAAAGCATTACTGCGGGATAATGCAGATTTTGCATATATACATGTAGAAGCACCAGATGAAATGGGACATCAAGGAAGTGTGAAAAATAAAATGAAAGCAATGGAAAATATCGATCAATATATTATCGGAACTGTCGTGGATAGTATGTATCAGGCAGGAGAAGATTTTAGACTTTTGGTTCTTCCAGATCACCCTACCCCTGTGAGTATCCGTACCCATACGGCAGATCCTGTTCCGTATTTGATTTATGACAGTCGACAGGATTTAGAGGGGAAAAAGGGATACAATGAAGTGACCGCTAGAGAGACAGGAAGAATGATCGAAGAGGGATATACCTTAATTTCACATTTGTTTGAAGAAGAATAGACAGGAGGAAGCATATGCTGATTGTAAAAAAATTTGGAGGAAGTTCTGTCGCGGATAAGGAATGTATTTTTCGAGTGGCAGAGCGTTGTATCGAAGACTACAGAAAGGGAAATGACATTATTGTTGTATTATCTGCAATGGGCGATACAACAGACGAATTGATACAAAAAGCCAAAATGATCACATCCGATCCGTCAAAACGAGAGATGGATATGTTGTTGGCAACAGGGGAACAAGTATCAGCTTCGCTTTTATCAATGGCTATTAATTCGCTGGGAGTTCCAGCGGTTTCGTTAAATGCGTTTCAGGTGGCATTTCATTGTACAAGTGCGTATGGTGGAGCACGTGTGAAACGCGTGGATTCACAGAGAATTCGTCATGAATTAGACTACAAAAAAATTGTAGTGGTAACAGGATTCCAGGGAGTAAACAAATACGATGATTTTGCAACCTTAGGAAGAGGGGGATCCGATACAAGTGCAGTAGCAATAGCAGCCTCATTACACGCAGATTTATGTGAAATATATACCGATGTAGATGGCGTCTATACTGCTGATCCAAGAGTGGTACCTAATGCGAGAAAACTAAAAGAAATCAGTTATGAAGAAATGTTAGAACTAGCATCTCTTGGAGCAAGGGTATTACATAACCGTTCGGTAGAGATGGCTAAAAAATATGGAGTACAGCTGGTAGTGAGATCTAGCCTAAACAATCATTCAGGAACAATCGTCAAGGAGGTAGCAAAAGTGGAAAAAATGTTAATCAGTGGAGTGGCATCTGATAAAAATACATCGAGAATATCTGTGATTGGTGTAGATGATAAACCAGGTGTTGCTTTCAAAATATTTAACACCCTTGCAAAAAATAACATCAATGTAGATTTGATTTTACAGTCAGTTGGTCGTGGTGGAACAAAAGATATTTCTTTTACCATTGCGCAAGATGATTTAAATGAAACTCTTTCATTGCTCGAGAGAAACAAAGAATTTCTTGGAATCAGCGATATTTTACATAAGGATAATGTGGCGAAAATTTCGGTAGTAGGAGCAGGAATGTTAAGCAATCCAGGAATTGCAGCAAAAATGTTCGAAGCGTTATTTAATGCAGGAGTAAATATCAGTATGATTTCGACTTCAGAAGTAAGAATTACAGTTTTAATTGATGAGAATGATGTGGAACGTGCTATGATTTCTGTGCACGATGCATTCGGACTTGCAGATTAACAAAAAGGGGGCTGTCACACTAAGAAGATTAGTGTGCAGCCTCTTTTGTGTTATAAAAATTACAGCCAGACTTCGGAAAATCCGACTGTTGAGGTAAAATATAAGTATGTAAACACCTATGTTATTATACCAAAATGATCCTTTGAATGAGGAGGAGAATTAAATAAATCGTCCTTACAAAGAGCACTGAAACTATTTGGACCGTTTAAAAGGGAATACGAAATCTGCATCTGTGTGGTAAAAGAAACAGTTATTCGAAAATAGATTTAAATATAACTTTGATGTGGAGAAAAAAAGATGCATTGGGAACTGGTTGCCATTACAACTGGTTTGCCATGCTAAATCAAAAAATGTTATCCAGAAAATTTGTATGCTTTCAAATTGAGAAATGTTAGGTAATTATGCACAAAAAAACTTTTGAAAATATTGAAAACTGGTGCGGAATTGTGTAAAATGAAGAAAAAATCACGAAAAGTAAACAACTCTTTAAAAGTAAATATATGGAGAAATCATCAACAAAGAAGAAGTTATTCATTAACCGTCCGAGTAAGATCATGGATAAAGAAGGAAGGAAAACCCTCCTGACCTACGACAGCATGTGGAACCTTGCAAGAGTGACAGCACCGGACGGGGCAAGGACCACGTTTGTTTATGATGCCCTTGGAAGAGTGGTGGAAGTAAACGGGGAAGATACAGCTGTTTGGATATACGGGATACCAAAGGGATGAGATTGCAGGGACGTATTATGCCCAGGCAAGGGAATATATAGCAGAAAACGGAAGGTTTGTAGCTTGTGATAGAGTAAAAGGAGCTATTATATTTCCTATTACTTTTACCGAATACGTTTATTGCTATATTAATGGTTTACGTGCACAAAATAAGATGGTATGGACTTAAATTATATATTACTAAAGTACATATTGAATTAAAAAGAAATTGAATATGAACTTTAGTATTTATCAACAGTTAATTACGAAGAATGCGAGAAAAATATATGAAAAAAATGAAAATTATAAAAGATATTATAGGAACTTATGTGGCAAAAGAGGATTATTGCTATGCACTAAAAGAAAGAGATATGTGGTGTTATGAAAAAAAAATAGGAGATATCATATGTAAAATTTGTATACAAGAAAGTAAACTAGAAAAACAGTTACGCTTATATTTTGAAACAAATGCATTTCAATATCCACGAAAATTCATAAAAGATATTTTGACTGAGAGTGATAATAAAAAGTATAAAAATATAGGGTATATACCTGAAATAGGATGGTGGAGTTATTCAAGTGAAGAAGATTTTGTGGAAATTATTAAAGCATTTAGGGAAATTATAGAAAAATATGAAAAACCAATAATGAAAAAATTAACTGTAGAAGAAAAAATAATACCAACATTTGAAATGGCAGAACGCTTATATAATAATAATCAGAGTTTATCCGAAAAGTTTATTCATGAGAATTTGATTAGTATAAAAAATATTTCATTAATTGAAATAAGAAAATGGTTTAAATTGATTGAGAATTTAATAGATGAAAAACACGGTGAAAAATATGAAAATGTTCAAGAATTGCTAATTGAGATAGCTGCATTTTTAGGAAATGAAATCATAAAATATGCTAGTGGAAAGTGGGTTCACCCTGAAAATAGCAGAGCAATATATATATCCAACCTTGAATGTTATATTTTGGATGGAATATTAATTTTAGACTATGTAATCGAAATGTGGAAAGAAAATAGTATATATAAGTTAGAAGAAATATATGAATATTTGTATGAGAGCAGATTACCTTTATCAGAAGAAAAAATGATTGATTTGTTAGAAAGGAAAAACAAATAGTTTAATGCATGCAATTAAAGGACGATAACAGTCCGGAAAAGAGTACCCTTCTGACTGGAAAACGAAGTGCATTGAACCTGAAATGACACAGTTTTCGCCCATTATTAGATGCTTATCATTGTTTGTAACTTGATTAATCATTGTACAAATTATATGTGCTCTTTTAGTTGGAATTTTTATAATTTCAACATTTTCTTCTAAAGATATAGAAGGAAGAAAAATTTTTTTGATATATGGCATATGGAGCCTGGGTTTTTCAGTATTGTTCGGAATCTTTGGTACTATATTAATGTTATCTACTATAAAACAAATATATTATGTTGAATATCTAGTTGTTTTGGGAGTTCTGTATGTAATTATGATAATGATATTTTTATTTAGCATTATATACTTAATCAAAAAAATACATATGATGCCGTTCCGGTAAAAAAAATGGCAGGGGGATGGTGCTTTTTGCTATTGGGAATATGTGGTATCTTTGCTGCTAAGATTTTAAGTTCTAGTTTTGGTGAAGAAAAAATGGTTCAAATAGGTGCTATATGTTTCTATTTACTATCTTTTATATTGATTTTAGGGTGTTTCAATTTTGCAAAATATATATTAATAAAAAATATAATATGTAAGAACAGTTAGAAAAGTATCTAACAAGATTATATAAATATACCATCTATACAATTAAATACTATTTAAAGTATTGGAAAGATAGAAGGAAAGCTTAAAATGAAAAAATGGACTAATCAAAGCAAATTAACTGAAGAATTAATTTTAAAAAAAATAACAGAAAATACAACAAAATATACCTGGTCTAATCTGTGTATAAATAATGAAATGCTTCTAAAAATAGATGATACTGGTTTCTATTTATTTTATACTGGAGGAAGCATGAAAATACGTTCTTTGTATTGGACATATCTTTATGTTAAAAAGGAAGGTAAAGCAAGTACTTTATATATGGAACAAAAGCTTAGACCGGAAATTAAATATACCTATTATATCATACCTGCAATTGTATGGATAATAGCAATTGCTATTATGTTTAAAAGTATTATAATGATATTATTTATGGAAATGATACAATTAACATTATCAACAATAGTACTTGCAATAATAAAAAATATTGGTAAAAAAATGCAGTTTCATAAAGTAATAGAGTTTTTAAAAGATAATGATATTATAGAAAAATAATATTAGTCATTACTTGAAATTGAAGTAATTCTCATTCTTTAGACTTTTTAACTAAATAGCCTAAGTTTATTCAAATTTATACGTATGATAAGAAAGGACAGCTCCTTAGCAAACTGGATAAGGAGGGCTATCTGACAAAGTATGCCTATACAAAACAGGGCGATGTATCCGGTATCCAGTATGCAGATGGAAGGGAAGTATCCTATACCTATGGAAAAGCAGGGGAAAGAAAAAAGCATGACCTATCCGGATGGAAAGACGGGTATGACCTTTTGGGAAATAAGACCGGATTTCAAAAGAGAGAAGAGGTCTTGAGCAGGAAAGCGGCAGTTATGCTTATGGCTATGATGCACTTGGAAGGCTTTCGGAAATCCAAAAGGACGGGCAGATGCAGACACGGTATGGGTATGATGCCTTTGGAAACATTGTTGAAGATGAAATTACAAATGTTAGGTAAAAGGAATTTGATTGTCTGCCATTAATTGTATTGTTTATATTTGCGCAGGTGAAATTGCAATTCCCTTTATTCAAGCTTCGGTCGTTTACTTAATGTACTATTGTGATAGTCGCTGGAAAAGGTAACATCTTCTCCAAACCAGACAGGTGGTATAAATTGATTTGCACAGTTTTCGTCAGCAAATTCCACTTCAGCAAGGATCAGAGGAGCCAGTTCGTCAAGAAAAATATCCAGTTCAATTACATAAGTATCGGAAAATGGAATCATATACCGCTTTTTCGATATCATTCGTCCATCAATTTTTGTCTTTAAATGCATATAAGCCTCTTTAGAAAGAGGAAGATTAGTTTCTTCCCGAACCATGAGCCCTTTTGATTTATAGGTTAGAAAATACTGGTCGTTATCTTTTCGAATGCGAACGACAGGATCCGTACATAAGTATCCTTGTTCAATCATACGAAATGGGTAAGATTCAAAATCATGGGGAAGGTTTTCAGAAGAAATTAGGTATTTGCGTTCAATTTCCATGCTATGCGTCCTTTCGTAATAGAAAAAATAGTATTAATACACAATAGATGTTTTGATCTGTTCGGAGGTTTCTGGTCCTAATAAAACTTCAATTAGTTTCAGTGCAAAAGGAATGGCAACACCAAGACCACGACTGGTAATAATGTTTCCATCGACTGTAACTGGATCAAAAACCACTTCAGCCCCTAAAAGACCCTCTTCCATGTTTGGATAGCAGCAGGCTTTTTTATTAGTTAAAAGCCCAAAGTGTCCAAGAATAGTCGGTGCGGCACAGATAGCGGTAACAAATTTTCCGTCATGATTGTAGGAGGAAACAAGAGAAGCAAGACCGGCATGATGTTTGAGATTTCTTGTACCTTGCAGTCCACCGGGAAGAACGAGCATATCGGCAGATTCTGTTATATCCTCAAATAAACAGTCCGCTTTTACAGCAATGTCATGGGCACCATGAACCATCAAATCATCAGAAATAGTAACCATAGTTACATCACACTGGGCACGTCTTAATAGGTCGACAACAGTGAGTGCTTCCACTTCTTCAAAACCATCAGCAAGAAATACATATACTTTTTTCATAATGAGAACCTCCATTTAAAATAAGTTACCTCTAGTGTAACAAACTGCTTTTTGATTTGCAATGAAATATAGGAAAAAAGACTGGAAATTTATAGACTAATGTGCTATACTGGTTCAATGACTGCGAATGTAATTTTTTCAGAGTAAGAGTAATAAAGAAAAGATGAAGTTGCGTTTGGATGGTACGAATCAAGGAGGAAATTTTAAAATGAGTTTAAAAGTAGAAAATTTAGAACATAACATGGCGAAACTTACAATCGAAGTTCCGGCAGAGGACGTAGAAAAAGCGATACAGGCAGCTTACTTAAAACAGCGCAAACAAATCAGTGTGCCTGGATTCCGTAAAGGAAAAGTTCCAAGACAGATGATTGAAAAAATGTATGGAGCAGCAGTATTCTATGAAGAAGCAGCGAACCAGATGATTCCAGAAGCTTATAGCAAAGCATATGATGAATGTGGTTTGGACATCGTATCTCAGCCACAGATTGATGTTGTTCAGTTAGAAAAGGGAAAAGAATTTATTTTCACAGCAGAAGTTGCAGTAAAACCAGAAGTTACACTTGGTGAATATAAAGGATTAAAAGTAGATAAAGTGTCTACAAGAGTTATGTCAACAGAAGTTGATGAAGAAATTGAAAAAGAACGTGTTAGAAATGCAAGAACAATAGATGTGACAGACCGTGCAGTTGAGGACAAAGATGAAATCACATTAGATTTTGAAGGATTTGTTGACGGAGTTGCATTTGAGGGTGGAAAGGCAGAAAACTATCCTCTTACAATTGGATCAGGATCTTTCATTCCAGGATTTGAAGAACAGTTGGTTGGAGCGAAGCTGGAAGAAGAGATGGAAGTAAATGTAACATTCCCTGAAGAGTATCAGGCAGAAGAACTGGCTGGAAAAGCAGCAGTTTTCAAATGCACAGTTCATTCTATCAAAGCAAAAGAACTTCCAGAGCTTGATGACGAATTTGCTTCAGAAGTATCAGAGTTTGACACATACAAAGCTTACTGGGAAGACGTAAAGAAAAAAATCAAAGAACGCAAAGAACAAGAAGGAAAAACGAAAAAAGAAGATCAGGCAGTAGATCAGGCAGTAGAAAATGCACAAATGGATATTCCAGCAGCTATGATCGATATGCAGGTTCGCCAGATGGCAGATGATTTCGCGCGTCGTATTCAGCAGCAAGGACTTTCTATCGAACAATACTTCCAGTTCACAGGAATGACAGAAGACAAAATGTTTGAAGAATTAAGACCACAGGCTGAAAAACGTATCAAGACTAGATTAGTTCTTGAAGCAGTTGTAAAAGCAGAAAATATCGAAGTTGCTGACGAAAGACTCGACGAGGAACTTACAAAGATGGCAGAAGCATACCAGATGGACGTAGAAAAATTAAAAGAGTTCATGGGTGAGAATGAAAAGAAACAGATGAAAGAAGATATTGCTGTGCAAGATGCAGTGACATTACTGGCTGAGTCAGCAGTAGAAGCCTAATTCAAGATTTGAAGGAATCTGAAAGTCTGAGGGGAAGAACATCTTAAAGGTCTGTCTTTTCACAGGCAGACAGGCTTATAAAATTCAGGAGGGATAGTATGAGTTTAGTACCTTATGTCGTTGAACAAACAAGCCGTGGAGAACGCTCCTACGACATCTATTCAAGATTATTAAAGGAAAGAATTATTTTCCTTGGAGAAGAAGTAAATGATGCATCTGCAAGTAATGTTGTAGCACAACTCCTCTTCTTGGAAGCGGATGATCCGGATAAGGACATTCAGTTATACATCAACAGCCCAGGAGGATCTGTGACAGCAGGACTGGCAATCTATGATACGATGCAGTATATCAAATGTGATGTATCCACTGTGTGTATCGGGATGGCTGCAAGCATGGGAGCATTTCTTCTTGCGGGAGGAAAAAAAGGAAAACGTTTTGCACTTCCAAATGCAGAGATTATGATTCATCAGCCTTCTGGTGGAGCACAAGGACAAGCAACAGAAATTCAAATTGTTGCAGAACATATTTTGAAAATTCGTCAGAAGTTAAATGAAATGCTTGCTGCAAACACAGGACAGAGTCTTGATGTGATCAAAGCTGATACAGAACGAGATAACTTCATGTCAGCGCAAGAAGCAAAAGAATATGGACTGATTGACGAAGTGATTGCAAATCACTAAGAACAAGTATGAGGTGAATAACAGTATGGCAGGAAAAATGAATGATGATACAGTAAGATGCTCCTTCTGTAATAAACCACAGTCGCAGGTAAGAAAGCTAATCGCCGGACCAAATGGAACATATATCTGTGATGAATGCATTAACATATGTTCAGAAATTATTGAAGAAGAATTCGAGTATGAAGACAAGAGAGCATTTGATGACATCAATCTTCTTACCCCAGAAGAAATAAAAGCATTTTTGGACGAGTATGTGATCGGACAGGATGAAGCAAAGAAAGTACTTTCTGTTGCTGTATATAATCACTATAAAAGAATTATGGCAGAACAGGATTTGGGCATAGAATTGCAAAAAAGCAACATTTTAATGCTCGGACCTACAGGATGTGGAAAAACACTACTGGCACAGACACTTGCCAAAATTTTAAATGTACCATTTGCGATTGCGGATGCTACGGCATTGACAGAAGCCGGATATGTAGGCGAAGATGTTGAAAACATTCTTTTAAAGATCATTCAAGCAGCAGATGGCGATATCAGTCGTGCGGAGCATGGAATTATCTACATTGATGAGATTGATAAAATCACAAGAAAGTCAGAAAATCCATCGATTACACGCGATGTTTCTGGAGAAGGTGTGCAACAGGCGTTACTGAAAATTATTGAGGGAACGGTTGCTTCTGTGCCACCACAAGGTGGAAGAAAGCATCCACATCAGGAATTGATCCAGATCGATACTACAAATATCTTGTTTATTTGCGGAGGTGCTTTTGAAGGAATTGATAAACTTATTGAGACCCGCCTGGATAAAAAATCAATTGGATTTAATTCCGAAATTGCATTAAAGCATGAGTATGATGTAGATGTACTTTTGCATCAGATTCGACCACAGGATTTAGTTAAATTTGGTCTGATTCCAGAACTTGTTGGCAGACTCCCTGTGAATGTATCGTTAGATTTGTTGGATAAGGATGCCATGCTAAGAATATTGACAGAGCCAAAAAATTCTATTATCAAGCAGTATCAAAAACTTCTTGAATTAGATGGAGTAAAACTTGAATTCGACCAAAATGCTCTAGAAGCAATTGCGGAGCTTACGATTTCACGTAAGACTGGAGCAAGAGGTCTAAGAGCGATTGTTGAAAATATTATGATGGATACCATGTTTAAAGTACCATCTGATGAAACAATAAAAAGCTGTAAGATTACAAAAGAAACTGTGAATGGAACAGGAGAACCGTTGTATGATCGCGACGGAGAAGAACGGATTTCATTCCTGAAATCACAAAATGCATAAAAAAGTAGGGTGGGTACAAGGAATAACCATGTGCCTGCCCCTTTTATATTATTAAAGGAGATTAAAATGGAAAAGATCGTGCAAAATCTTCCTATGGTTGCATTGCGAGGCATGACCATTATGCCAGGAATGGTGGTTCATTTTGACGTGAGCCGACCGCGTTCCATTGAGGCAATTCGGGAAGCTATGATAAAAGATCAGAAACTATTTGTTGTAACACAAAAAGAAGTGGATATTGATGATCCAGAGCAAAAAGATTTGTATGAAGTTGGAACAGTAGGGACGATTCGGCAAATGATAAAACTTCCGAAAAAGGTAGTTCGAGTTCTAGTTTCCGGAGAATCTAAAGCTAGCCTTCAGTCCATTCTGCAAGAAGACCCCTACATGGTAGGAGAAATCGAAATACTGGAAGATAAACCAACAGAATTGCCAGAAGAAGTGGATTCAGATATTGCCGCAAGAAGCTTAAAAGACGTGTATATAGAGTATGTTGCGAAAAATGGAAAAATGTCAAAAGAAGCAGTGGCAGATATACTTAAAATAGAGGATATTTATAAATTAGTAGATGAGATTTTGGCAAATACCCCTCTATATTACAAGGATCAACAAGAAATACTGGAAGAAAAAGAGTTTTGGAACAAGTATGAAAAATTAGTCGAGCGATTAATGAATGAAGTTGAAATCATGGACTTAAAAGACCGTCTTCAAAGAAAAGTAAAAGAAAGGATGGATCAGCATCAAAAAGAATATATTTTAAGAGAAGAATTGAAGCTGATTCGTGAAGAGCTTGGAGATGATACCACACTTTCTGATGCAGAGGAATTTGAACAGTCATTAAAAAAATTAAAAGCACCAAAGGAAGTAAAAGAAAAATTACAAAAAGAAATTAAGCGATTTAAAAGTTCGATGAACAGTGCTGGAGAAAATGGAGTGATTCGCACTTATATTGAGACACTTTTGGACATGCCGTGGGAGAAAAAAGCAAAAGACAATAGTGATTTGGCTTACGCACAAACAATACTAGAGGAGGATCACTATGGACTAGAAGAAGTAAAAGAACGAGTGTTAGAATTTTTAGCAGTACGATCTTTGACCCAAAAAGGAGAAAGTCCCATTCTTTGTCTTGTAGGACCACCAGGTACGGGAAAAACTTCAATTGCAAGGTCTTTGGCAAAAGCATTGAAAAAACCTTATGTAAGAATTTCTTTAGGAGGAGTTCGAGATGAAGCAGAAATTCGAGGACATCGGAAAACTTATGTAGGGGCAATGCCGGGAAGAATTGCAAATGCAATGAAAACTGCCGGCGTGAAAAATCCAGTGGTATTGTTGGATGAAATTGATAAAGTAAGTACGGATTATAAAGGAGATACATTTTCAGCCTTATTAGAAGTTCTTGACAGCGAACAAAATTATAAATTTAGAGATCATTATCTGGAAGTGCCTCTTGATTTATCAGAAGTGCTGTTTATCACAACTGCAAATACACTTCAGACAATTCCACGACCATTGTTAGATCGTATGGAAATTATAGAAATAAGTAGTTATACAGAAAATGAAAAATTACATATCGCACAGGAACATTTGATACCAAAACAACTGAAAAAAAATGGGTTAAAAGAGGAACAGCTTCATATTAGCAAGCATGCCATATGGAAAATGGCAAGAAATTATACGAAAGAGGCTGGTGTAAGACAGTTAGAGAGAGAAATCGGTAATATTTGTCGGAAGTCAGCAAAAGAGATTTTAACGACAAAGAAAAAAAGAATTACGGTAACAGAGAGAAACATAGAAAAATACCTTGGGAAAGAGAAATTTACCTATCAGATGGCAAATAAAACAGATGAGGTTGGAATTGTAAGGGGACTTGCATGGACCAGTGTGGGAGGGGATACCCTTCAGATTGAAGTGAATGTCATGCCGGGAAAAGGAGAAATTCTCCTTACAGGACAGCTAGGAGATGTGATGAAAGAATCTGCACAGACAGGAATCAGTTATATTCGATCTGTTAGTCGACAGTATGAGATATTAGAGGATTTCTTTGAAACCCATGATATTCACGTTCATATTCCAGAGGGAGCAGTTCCAAAAGATGGACCATCTGCAGGAATTACAATGGCAACAGCTATGATTTCTGCGATCACAGGAAAGAAAGTACATGCAGATCTTGCCATGACAGGAGAAGTGACGCTCCGAGGAAGAGTTCTTCCGATCGGAGGATTAAAAGAAAAACTTCTGGCAGCGAAACATGCAGGAATCAAAACGGTTCTCATTCCAAAGGAGAATAGAAGAGACGTAGAGGAACTTTCTACAGAAATTACAAAGGGTCTAGAGATACTTCCAGTGGAAACGATGGATGAAGTATTAAACATTGCATTGTTAAAAGAATAAAAAGTGAGGACAAAATTATGGTAATTAAAAATATCAATCTTGAAACTGTATGTGGAATTACAAGTGTACTTCCAGAGAATACAAAACCAGAAATTGCGTTTGCCGGAAAATCCAATGTTGGAAAATCCTCGTTGATCAATGCATTAATGAATCGAAAGTCCTATGCGAGAATTTCTGCTACACCAGGAAAGACTCAGACCATTAATTTTTATAACATCAATGAAGAACTTTATCTTGTCGATTTGCCAGGATATGGCTATGCTAAAGTTTCAGAAAAAGAAAAAGTGCAATGGGGGAAATTAATTGAAAAATATTTAAATACATCCTCTCAGTTAAAGGCGGTATTTCTTTTGATTGATATTCGTCACGACCCATCTGCAAATGACAAAATGATGTACCAATGGATTTTAGATCATGGCTATGCGCCAATTATAATTGCAACAAAATTGGATAAACTAAAGAGAAGTCAGATTCAAAAACATATCAAAATGTTAAAAGAAGGACTGAATCTGGTTCCGGGAACAAAAGTAATCCCATTTTCTTCTCTGACAAAGCAAGGAAGAGATGAAATATGGGAACTTGTAGAAACCGAATACTTATGTGAAGATGAGGAGGCATAATATGACGAATAGTCGACCATACTGGCAAGTAGCGGTGAGCCTTGTTTTTAGTGTGTTAGCGACCGTTGCCTTTGTTTATTTTGGACTAAAGGCACTTGGATTTTTGATGCCGTTTGTGGTCGGATGGATTATATCTGCCATTGCGACACCTGTAGTGAATTGGCTGGAAAAAAGATTTAAAATTGTAAAAAATCTTGGGACAGCGCTCATTGTAATGGTTGTACTTGCATTGATTGTGCTTGTTTTATACTTTTCAATCAGTTGGCTTGTGTCAGAAATAGGGGGAATTATAAGGAATTTTCCTCAATTTTATGAACAATTAGAAGATGGATTTACACAGATTGGTTCGATGCTCTCTGGAACGTTTGAAAAATTGCCAAAAGATTTTCAGGCAAGTTGGAATGCGGTTATAACTAATTTGGATGAAACAGTAGGCAGTCTTGTAACAAAAATCAGTGAACCAACAGTAGCAGCTGCAGGAAATTTTGCGAAGAAACTTCCTTCCTATCTGATTGCTTTTATTGTGGCTATCATGTCAGCATACTTTTTTACAGTACAAAAGGAAGAAGTGGTTCAATTTTTCAAAAGAATTGCACCGCAATCCGTGGAAAAAAGAATGAGTTTTGTAGCCGATACATTGAAATATGCAGTAGGAGGCTATTTTAAAGCACAGTTTAAAATTATGGGAGTCGTATTTTTGATTTTATTTGTGGGCTTGGCATCTTTAAAGATAAAATACTCTCTTGTTATTGCATTGTTGATTGCATTTCTTGATTTTCTACCATTTTTAGGGACAGGAACAGCGATGATTCCGTGGGCGGTTTACCAGTTGTTTATGGGAAAGTATAAATTAGCGATTCTCCTTTTGGTGATTTATGCAGTGACTCAGCTTGTGCGTCAGCTATTACAGCCAAAACTTGTGGGAGACAGTATGGGATTAAATCCGTTGGTTACTTTATTACTTCTCTATGTTGGATATCGATTCAGTAGTGTAATCGGAATGATTTTGGCAGTTCCACTTGGAATGGTCGTTATAAATATGTGTCAGGCAGGCGCATTTGACTACATTTTAGATGATGTAAAGATTTTGGTAAATGGAATCTTAGGATTACGTCAAAAAGAATAAAAAATAGCGCAAGGAACTTTGATTTGTTCCTTGCGCTCAGACTGTTAGGGCAAAGATAGCAGTCATACAACTCATCATAAACATCTATAGATTTTTAATAATTATTTACAATTAAATAACTATTTTTATTCAATCAGTTTGCTTTTGCTTTTGAAAATAGCTTATGAGTATAGAAACAAAGCCAAATAGGAAGAATGGTTCCTTTTAAAATACTTGAAATAGAAATGCTCCACCAAATTCCATTTAACTTTAGAACAGTTGAAGAAAGTACAAAAGCCATAGGAATCCGCATTAAATTGAAAAAGACGCTGATAAATGACGGAGGCGTAGATTTTCCAAGTCCTTGAAATACTCCGGCGGCTACGGTTTCTATGCACATAAAAAGCTGGGAGAAACCAAGGATTCTAAGGTAGTCCACACCAAGTGGAACGACATTGGCCTCTCGAATAAACAAACGAAATAGAGATTCTGGAAATGCAATCAAAATAATGGAAGTTATGATTCCCCAGATTCCCATAATTTGTAAAGCTGTGGTATATCCTTTTTTGACACGTTTGATCTTTCCGGCACCATAGTTTTGTGCAGTGAATGCATTAACTGCACTACCAAAACCTTCTGCGGTCATCCAAGAAATGGATTCAATTTGACTGCCCACTCTTTGTACTGCGATCGCAGTGTCCCCCCAGCTTGCAATTAATCTAGAAATCGTCATGGAAATAAGAGTAAACCCTAAACTTTGAATGGCAGTGGGTAATCCAATTGAAATAATAGAGCGAATGCAACGTAAGTTTGGTTTGGCAAAAAAATACTTTGGAGCAAATAATATAGAATCTTTTCGAATATGCATAAAATAGATTACAAAAACAATTATTTGCGCAAATACGGTGGCCAACGCGGCTCCTTTTACACCAAGGGCAGGAAAAGGACCAAATCCGAAAATTAAGAAAGGATCTAGTACAAGGTTAATCAACAGTCCTACTGTAGTGGAGCGGAATGTAAGCATACTATTTCCAATGGCTGTTAGTAGACCGGTTAAGATCTGATTTAAAAAATTAAATACGACCAAACCACAAGTGATCGCAAGATACCATTTTGCGTCAGAAACAACTTGTGGATTGGATAGATTGAAAAAACCAATCATCGGACCACAGAAAATGAGGGAAACAACCCCGTATAAAAGTCCAAGGAAGGTACCCATTTGAAGAGAAGAGGATGCATACAAAGAAGCATCATCATATTTTCCAGATCCAACGGCATGACCGGTTAATACTTGTCCTCCCATGCGGGCAAGCATGGCAAATCCGGCGGAAAGCCACATATACATACCGGCAGCTCCAACAGCTGCTACAGCATTACTTCCAATTCGACCAATCCAGATCATATCTGTAAGATTGTAGGCCATCTGAATCAAAGAGGTTCCCATAATGGGAAGTGCTAATTTTGCAAGCGTCCCTGCGATAGGACTATTTAATAAATCAACATTTTTTTTCATGTAGTATAACGTCTCCTTATAAATATTTCATGCTTACTATCATAACATGAAAATGAAAATACAGATAGAGAAAAAGTTCGTTTATTGTAGGAAAAAGAGAAATCTGCTATAATAAGTTCATTAAAAGGAGGGAAAAGTATGCAGATCGAAGAAAGAATAGAAGCAAAAAAGTGTTTTTCCAGAATTGGCTGGTATGTTTTTTCCATTTATTTGCTGACTAGTCTAATACAGCTGGCGGTGTCTCAAGTGATTTTTAATATTTGGCCGAATGCATTTAGTTATCCGATTATAGTGTGGAGCGCTGCATATGGACCAATGTATCTCGTGGCGGTGCCGCTGAGTTTTCTTGTAATAAAACAGTTGCCGGTAAAAAAAGTAGAGCAAAAAAAGATGAAACCAACACAAGTTTTATGTTGCATTCCCATGGCGTTGTTTTTAATGTATGCAGGAAACATAATTGGGATGCTGGTTATGGCGGTGTTGAAGGGCATAGTTGGAATTGAGATGGTCAATCCGCTGGATGTAGTTCTTAACAGTCCGATTTATATAAGAATACTTGTTGCGGTTATTATAGGACCATTTATGGAAGAGTTTATCTTTCGTAAGCAGATTATCGATCACACAAGAATGTATGGCGAGAAAGCAGCGATACTTGTGTCTGCCGTAGTATTTGGATTATTCCATGGCAATCTGGCACAGATGTTTTATGCATGTGCTTTAGGAATGCTTTTGGGGTATCTCTATGTTCGCACAGGAACCATGCGCTATGGATTTTATCTCCATATGACTGTTAATTTTCTTGGTGGAATTGTAGCTCCGTTTTTTTTGGAATTACTTCAAGAAAATAGTTTCGAAGCTTTGTCTTCGGGTATGCAGATTTCCGGAGAACAACTTATTGCATACCTTTTCTTTATGGCATATGCATTTGTATTATTTATGACGAGTGTGCTTGGATTGATCTTATTGATCATAAGTCGAAAAAAAGTTTATTTTAGGGTAGAGGAAAAAGAATTGACGAAAGAAGAAATTGGGAAAACAGTATTTTTCAATGCTGGAATGTTGCTATTTCTTATTTTGATTATAATCTCCGTTCTTAAGACAATGCAAATATTTTAGAAGTGGAAGAATATAGGAATATACATTATCTTTTAGCTTAGAAAAAGATTAAATATCGTCCGTGACGATTCAAATGTCGAATGTCAGGGACGATATTTTTATGTTGTTTTATTGTATTATTTTAAATTTTCAGGGTTAAGACCGAAGAGTTCAGGTAGTACAAAACGCCCATCTTTACGAATTAAAACGTCATCAAACCAAATTTCGCCACCGCCATAATCTTCACGCTGGATCATCACCAGATCCCAGTGATTGGAACTTACATTTCCGTTTGGAGCATCTTCGTAGCAAGCCCCCGGAGTGAGATGAAAGCTACCGTCAATTTTTTCGTCGAACAGGGTATCTTTCATTGGTTGTTGTACATAAGGATTTACGCCAATGGCGAATTCACCAAAGTATCTTGCCCCTTCATCGGTATCCAGAAGTTGATTGATTTTTTCGGTATCATTGGCTGTTGCCTTTACAATTTTTCCATTTTCAATTTCAAATACAATATCAGTATACGTAAATCCAGATTTTACAGAAGGAGTATTATAAGAAATCTTTCCGTTCATGGATTCACGAACAGGTGCGGTATAAACTTCTCCATCAGGAATATTGCAATCACCACAGCATTTGATTGCTGGAATTCCTTTGATCGAGAATGAGAGGTCAGTGCCAGGGCCTACAAGACGTACTTTATCTGTTTTGTTCATAAGTTCAACAAGTGGCTCCATAGCATCTCCCATTTTTTGGTAGTCCAAAGTACAAACATCAAAATAGAAGTCTTCAAAAGATTCTAAGCTCTTTCCGGCAAGCTGTGCCATGGAATTGTTTGGATATCGTAAAACAACCCATTTGGTATGGTCTACCCGCTGTCTTAATACAGGATCCAGAATTCTATCAGAGAGATTCATTTTATCTCCGGGAACATCAGAAAGTTCGGAGGCATTTGCACCACCACGAATGCCAATGTAAGCATCCATATCTTTCATACGAGAGAGTTGATAGTTACATAAATCTTGTAATTGTTCTGATGTAGCGTGCATGAGAAGTTCTCTTTGAATCGAAGAATCACGTTCTGTTACGTAAGGAACACCACCTGCGGCATAAATTTCTTTAATAATCTGGCGTACAAGAGGCTTTGTCTCTGTTCCTTCGAAATCAATGAGGCATTTTTCGCCTTTTTGAATGTGTGTTGAATAGTTAACAAGTAGATTAGCAAGTTTTTTGATTCTAGAATCCATCGTTTTGTCTCCTTTCGAAAATAAAATATTATCCAATATAACCTTGTAAAAGTTTTAAAGTGCTAAGAACTCCGTCCTTGTGAGAACGCTCATATCCGTGAGAAGCATAAACACCGGGACCTATCAGGGCATGTCGAATATCGTAACCTGCACGTAAGGTTACTTCTACATCAGAACCGTAGTGTGGATAAATATCTACACTATACGCAGCACCAGATTTTTTGGCGGCAAGAATAAGGTTGGTAACCATATCGTAGTTATAAGGACCGGCACTATCTTTTGCACAAATTGAAACTTTATGCTCGTTACATTCAAGCCCCTCTCCGACACAACCCATGTCAATATTTAAAGATTCCGTAATTCCATCAGGCATAGAAGCGGCAGCTCCATGTCCCACTTCTTCGTAAACAGAAAAATAAGCATATAATTTTCGTTCGGGAATGATTTTTTCGTCCGATAAATATTTGGCGTAGGCAAGAATGATGGCGACGCTCAATTTGTCATCTAAGAAACGACTTTTAATATACCCAGATTTTGTGATTTTTGTACGAGGATCAAAACAGATATAATCTCCGGTGCAGATACCGAGTTTTTCTACCGCGTCTTTTGAAAATACCGGTTCATCCAATACGATTTCAACAGTGTCAAAAGATCTAGAAGTATCGTCGTATGTTCCGTTTACGTGAAGAGAAGCATTGCAAAGTTGACAAGTGCCTTCATAGTTCCCATTAAATTTTGTGACAACAGTAACATTTTCTGTTTCGATATTGTTGGCATCAAGACCGCCAATATTGCTGATCTTTAGTCGACCATCTGATTTAATTTCCTGTACCATGGCACCAAGTGTGTCAGCGTGCGCACCTATAACCAGTGCATTTTTTTTGTCTGTTCCTCCTAGGTCGGCAATCAGTCCTCCTTTTATGGTGTGTAAAGAGGAAAAGCCGAGATTGTCTAATTCAGAAGCAAGATAATGAATTACATCACTTGTATATCCAGAAGGACTGTCAATGGCCATTATTTTTTGCAGCTGGTCTAACAGATAATCCATATATTTTTCCATAATAAACCTCCTAAATTCTATATGTTCTGTATTATACTATAGAATAGAGAGATGGTCAAAAAAGAAATGGAGATGGAAACTCACAATATTTCTAAAAAAGCTTATAAAAAAACCGAGAAATGTTAAAAAACATCCCTCGGATTTTTGATTCTCATTAACCAAGAATAATTTTTGTAAGTTCAACTGGATCAACAATAGCGCCGTCTTTGTAAACACGCATATTTCCGGAAGCAATCTCATCAATAAGAATAACTTCTCCGTTATTGTATCCAAACTCAAATTTGATATCGTAAAGATCAAGATCTTTTTTCGCAAGTTCTTCGGCAACAAGTCTTGTAATAAGAAGTGTTTGCTCTTTCATGCTGTCATACATCTCTGGACTCATAACACCAAGTGCAACTAATGCATCTTTTGTTACAAGTGGATCACATTTTTCATCATCTTTAAATGTAGTCTCCACGTATCCACCTTCTAAAACAGCTCCATCTTCAATGTATGCACCATAACGTCTGATAAAGCTTCCGGTTGCCTTTAAGCGGCAGATTACTTCCAGACCATGGCCAAATACTGTGGCAGGAAGAACTTCCATCGTTGCTTCATCTAAGTTTGCAGATACATAGTGAGTTTTGATACCAGCATCATTTAAAAGTTCGAAGAATTTTACAGATGTTTCAAGATTTGCTTTTCCAATTCCTTCAATTGTTAACCCAACTGCATTTTCACCTGGATCAAACACACCATCTTTTCCAGTACAATCGTCTTTAAATTTTAAAAGTACATTTCCATTTTCAAGCTGATATACATCTTTCGTTTTTCCCTGATAAAGCATTTCCATTATCATTTCCATCCTTTCTGCTTATGAAATAGAGTAATATCTCTGTCAAAACAAAATATAACGCATGAAAACAAACAGTGCAATAGATATTGTAAAATATGAGTATTAATTATTTTAATAGATAGTTATTAAAAAAATGACAAAAAGAAAATTTCAAAAAAAATTTTCTGAAAATAAAAAAAATATGGAATTAAAAAACCACAGAAGAGAAAACACTTTTTCTGTACATTTAATATATAAAGTGATATAATCGTTAAGGATAATGTTTATATCATGGCACATTGTTTTAATAATGAAGATTCGTGGTATAATATGACCGAAGAGTAAATCTGCAGCAAAAAAACTAATGAAAAGAGAAAGCAGATATAGGAGGTTTAATTTATGGAATATTCAAATCGTATGGTTGGAACTGTATCAAGAGGCGTTCGTGCACCGATTATCAGAGAAGGTGATAATCTTGCTGACATCGTTGTTGACTGTGTTTTAAAGGCTTCAGAAAGTGCCAATTTTCCTATTCTGGATAAAGACGTTATCGCAGTTACAGAAGCAGTAGTTGCCCGTGCACAGGGAAATTATGCTAGTGTAGATGATATTGCTGCGGACGTGAAAGAAAAATTTGGTGACGAGACAGTTGGTATCTTATTCCCGATTTTAAGTCGTAACCGTTTTGCTATTTGCCTAAAAGGAATTGCGATGGGATGTAAAAAAGTAGTTCTTATGCTTAGTTATCCTTCTGATGAAGTGGGAAATCATCTCATTGACATGGATATCCTTGATGAAAAAGGTGTAAATCCATGGTCAGACGTTCTTACAGAAGAGAAGTACAGAGAATTATTTGGTTATGAAAAGCATGTATTTACCGGTGTAGATTACATTGAATATTACAAAAATTTAATTCAGGAAGCTGGCGCAGAAGTAGAGATTATTTTTGCAAACAATCCAAAGGCAATCCTGTCATATACAAAGAACGTTCTTACATGTGACATTCATACACGTCAGAGAACAAAACGTATTCTTCGTGAAAATGGTGCACAGAATGTGTATGCACTTGATGATATTATGACAAAGAGTATCAATGGAAGTGGATACAATGATGCATATGGTCTTTTGGGATCAAACAGAGCTACCGAGGACTCTGTAAAACTTTTCCCAATTAACTGCGAAGAAGTTGTAGAGGCAATTCATGCTGCGATCAAAGAAAAAACTGGTAAAAATGTAGAAGTTATGATCTATGGTGACGGAGCATTTAAAGATCCAGTTGGAAAGATTTGGGAACTTGCGGATCCGGTTGTTGCACCAGCATATACAAAGGGACTGGAAGGAACACCAAACGAACTGAAATTAAAATATCTTGCAGATAATGATTTTGCTGATCTTTCAGGAGAAGCATTACAAGAAGCAATCAAGAACAGTATTCATGAAAAAGATGAAAAAGCTGCAAGCTTAAAAGGAACAAATGCAACATTAGGAACAACACCTAGACGCATTACAGACCTTTTAGGTTCTCTCGCTGATTTGACAAGTGGATCAGGAGATAAAGGAACACCAATTATCTACATTCAAGGATATTTTGATAACTTTACAGATTAATATAAGCTCATAAAGAAGACTCCCCAGAGATGATCTCAGGGGAGTTTTTTACTTTTGGAAAAAATATTTGATACAAGTAGTTGTGTGTGGTATTCTGGAAACAACAAAGAAAGCGGAGGAGTTTCGATGAGAAAAATATTATTTATTTGTGGTTCTCCTGTGTGGGGACGGCCAAGTCCTTTGTCAGGAATGACAATCTTAAAAAAACCTGCCAGTGAATACTGTAAGCTTGCAAATGCAATGTTTCAAGAAGAAAATTTGGACTGGGAGATTGAACTTGCAAATGTAGATCCCAGTGAATTTGAAACCCTTTTTAAGGCAGGGTATGATTTGTTCGTATTTCTACCAGAGGGAAAGACGAGATTATGGATGTATCAGACAGAGCTGGAAAAGAGTGGAGCTTACGTATATTATTTAACTATGATGGAATTTCATCAAAAGAAAGTATCGAAATTAATAGATTATGTAAAAAAATTGGAGAAA
>JAHHTL010000016.1 GCA_020024635.1 Ruminococcus sp. | reverse complement strand
ACATGGGTCACCGCTCCCACTAAATTTCCATCTTGAATAATTGGGGCACCACTCATGCCTTGAACAATACCCCCCGTTTTTTCTAGAAGTTCTTTGTCAACTACTTTAATAATAATCCCCTTATTTCGCTCCCTACATTTCAAATTAATATCTAATATTTTGATATCATAATTTTTAATTTTACCGTCTACATAACAACGTATTTGTGCATCTCCAGTTTTTATCTGTTCTTTTTTTGCTGTTTTAATCGGAATCTGTTCAGGGAATACCTCATTGATCCGTTCAATTTTTCCATAAATTCCATCACATGTATTTTTTGTAATCTGCCCAATCTTATTATAGTAATTATAGATGATCATACCTTCCATGCTTCCTGGATTTCCAGATTCTCCTTTCACAACATCATGAATACTTGTTTTGTATAACGAACCTTTTGAAATTTCAATCAGACGATTGGTATCAATATCATGAATCCCATGCCCTAACGCACCAAACTCGCTTTGCTTGGTTAAAAAAGTTACTGTGCCAAGCCCTTGAACATTATCTCTCACCCAGATTCCGAGCCGATATCTTTCTGGTTTATATTCAACTGAATCCAAAAGAACTTCGATTCTTTCTCCATTTCTTCGAAGATCTAATCT
Source organism: Ruminococcus sp. (assembly GCA_020024635.1). Classification (GTDB taxonomy): domain Bacteria; phylum Bacillota; class Clostridia; order Lachnospirales; family Lachnospiraceae; genus JAHHTM01. The sequence goes on along the minus strand of JAHHTL010000016.1, from coordinate 45,066 downwards.
CACCTTTTTTGCGTCAATATGTTCAATTGTATCTGCCAATGTTTTTTTATTTACAACCCTTTGACCATTCACTGCCACTATATAATCTCCACTCTTTACAATGTTACAGGCGGGTTCCCGTTTTCTTCCATCTACGTCCATAATCGGTTCCGTTCCAAGAATCATAATTCCCTCCGTCTCCATATAAATCCCAACCGGCATTCCTCCTAATAACACCGTATTTTCCTGTAGCATACTTGTACTTGTTTCTTCTTTCTTCGTTATCCAATCAGGTTGCTGTAATATTCCCAGTGTCGCAAAACAGATCAAAAAGCATACTGCGATTTTTTTTATGCAATGTTTTCTCTTTTTCCTATTCATGAGTACACTTCCTTTTATTATAAAAATAAGACGAATACCTTTTGGTATCCGTCTTAGTATGTCCTCATAATCTGATTTCTTTCTAGTATTATATTTCACACTTTGCCATATCTTTCATTTCTTTTGCACTATCTAGAATGGTATCTGTAATATTAGCACCACCTAAAAGTCTGGCAAGTTCCTTAACTGACTGTTCGTAATCTAAATGAGAAATTTTTGTTTTCGTTTCATTTTGCTTAGAAATTTTTTCGATCATGTAGTGAGAATCGGAGAAAGCTGCAATTTGTGGCAAATGTGTAATACATATAATTTGTCTATTTTTTGCAATTGTTTTCATTTTTTCTGCTACTTTTCCAGCCGTAATTCCACTGATTCCTGAATCTATCTCATCAAAAATCAAAGTTGGAGTATCTTCTTTATCAGCAAGTACAGATTTAATCGCAAGCATGATTCGAGAAAGCTCTCCACCAGATGCGATCTCTGCCAATGGTCTTGGTTTCTCTCCTGGATTTGTCGAAATGTAAAATTCAGCATCATCGATTCCATTTCCTGTATAATGCTCTATTTTGTCAAAATTTATGTGGAAAACGACCTCTAAAAAATTAAGATCTTTCAACGCTTTGGTAATATCTTTTTCAAAAGAAAGCGATGCTTTCTTTCGTAAATCACTTAATTTTTCAGAAGCTTTTTTTAATTTCATCTCACATTCGAATGTTTTTTTCTCCAGCATCTGCACATGATTGGCATAATCATTTAGTTCTGATAGTCTTTCCTCACGTTGTTCCAAATATTCCTCAATTTCAGAAATACTGTTTCCATATTTTGCCTTCAAATGATTAATCAAATTCAAACGATTTTCTGTTTCATAATATGCTTCTTCTGAAAATTCAAACGTTTTTGCATAATCTACTAGGTCACGATTAAAATCATTTAATAAGCTGTCAATTTCAATCAACTGCTGGATCAAACTATCTCCTTCTTGATCACATCCGGAAATCCCCTGTAAACTGTGAATTGCACGACTTAATAATTCTGCTGCATTTCGATCTTGTTCCTTACTTGTATATCGATATGTCTGGGCAATGCTTTCCGAATACCGCTTTCCTTCTGTCATACGCTGATAAGAAGCTTCCAATTCTATATCTTCGTTCGGCAATAATGATGCCTCCTGAATTTCTTTTATTTCAAATTCTGCAAGAGATATTTCCCTGAATCTACTTTGCTCATCCAAACTTGAATCCTGCAGTTGTTTCTGAAAAAATTGATATTCTTTATATAATTGGGACACTTCCTCTTTTAAAGTCCGAACCTTTTCGTCTGCATAATCATCTAAAAGTGTAAGATGATTTTTCTTTTTAAGCAGCGTCTGATGTTCATGTTGCCCATGAATATCAATCAATATTCCTGCTGCTTCTTTTAAAATTTTTGTGCTGACAGTTTCTCCATTAATGCGACAAACACTTCTTCCATTCATCAATTTTCTGCTTAGCACAGCCATATGATCTTCTAAATAAACATCCAATTCGTTTAATCTTTTTTCAAGCGTTGCTTCTTCCACATAAAACCCTAGTTCTACAAATCCGGGTTTTTCTTTATCCCGCAGAAGATCTACACTATATTTTGCTCCCAATGCAAGATTAACAGAGCCTAGAATAATAGATTTTCCAGCCCCTGTCTCACCTGTTAAAATGTTTAATCCTTTTTTGAATTCTACTTCAATCTCATCGATCAGCGCCAAATTTTTTGCATGAAGATATTGTAACATATTTAATTTCCTCTTGATACAAGGCTATGTATCTTTTCCATAACTAAAATTGTATCATCTACACTGCGAATTGCACACATAATTGTATCATCTCCTGCGATACAACCTACCACTTCTCCCCAGTTCATTGCATCAATGGCTGCTGCAACGGCCATCGCCATTCCTGCAACCGTCTTTATTACAAGCATATTTTGTGCCATGTCCATTGAAACAAACCCATCTCGAAGAACACGAATATATTTTTCATTCATTTGATCGTCAATTTTTTTTGTCTGGTGAACAATATACCTTTGTCTTCCACCATCTACAGAAACTTTTGTTAATTTCAGATCTCTAATATCTCTGGAAACTGTCGCCTGAGTGACTTTAAATCCAGCTTTATTCAGTAAATCAGCTAATTCTTCCTGGGTTTCTATGTTATTGTGCGTAATCAGTTCTATAATTTTTGCATGACGATTTACTTTCATAAATTAGTTTCCTTTCATCTTAGTATGCATCGTATTCATAAAACTTTCTTTTCCAACTCGAATAAGGTGGATCGTATCTTTCGACTGTCTGACTGTAATTTTATCTCCTGATGAAACAGGCACTCTTATTGCTCCATCGAACGTGGTAGAGGCTTCTTCTACTTTTCCATAGCGTCCATCACAAATTACAATCTCTATCACATCTTCCGCTGGGAGCACAACACTACTTTTATTGAGTGCATGAGGACAAATTGGCGTAATTACAAACATTTTGGCAGTTGGATCCACAATCGGACCTCCAGCCGATAGATTATATCCTGTAGTACCAGTAGGTGTCGAAATAATAACTCCATCCGCAACATAAGAGTTTAGCAATCCACCGTTCACATAAATATCTAACTGTATGACTCTTAGTTCCCCTTCTCTAGTAACCACAATATCATTCATAGCGGTTTCTGTAAATTTTCCATTTATTGTCCCTTGTAGCATCATCCGCTCTTCTATTCTTGGTTTCTCGACAAATAACGAGTCCAATGCGCTTTGAAAATCACCGATTTCTACTTCTGTTAGATATCCTAAAGTTCCTAGATTTATTCCAAGAAGAGGAATTCCATATTCCTTTAATTCTCTGGCCGCCCGAATCAATGTTCCATCTCCGCCTAGTACAAGTCCACACTCCATTCCATCTGGAATCGTTTCTGGAATAATATGTCCCTGCTCATCTTTTTCCGAGAGAATGCATCGTTTTCCGTTTTCTTCTATGTATTTTTTTATCTCATTTGTAATCTTAAGATCCGCATCTTTAAGCAGATTTGTAATGATATAAAAATTGTCCATTCTACACTCCTACTTTGCTAATGTATCGAAAGCCTGATCTACAACAGTCTTAAGATCAATCGCGATGGCTGGAGCTTGATTCAGGCATTTTTTCAAATGAATAAGGTATTCGATATTGCCTTCCGGACCCTTAATTGGCGAGAAGTCAATATTCTTAATTTCGAAACCGATAGAATTTGCATATTCCGCTACTTTTTCTATCACTTCGTGATGCGTGCTTCGTTCCCTCACCACACCTTTTTTTCCTACCTTTTCTCTCCCAGCTTCAAATTGTGGTTTGATCAATGCCACAATTTCCCCTTCCTCTGTAAGATAATTTCTAATAGGCTCTAATACTTTTGTGAGTGATATGAAAGAAACATCTATAGAAGAAAAATCAACTGGTTGTCCAATATCCTCTGGTGTAACATAACGAATATTTGTCTTTTCCATACAGACAACACGTTCATCCTGTCTTAGTTTCCAATCAAGCTGTCCTCTACCAACGTCGATGGCAAATACTTTTACCGCTCCATTTTGAAGCATACAGTCTGTGAATCCTCCTGTTGATGAACCTACGTCTGTACAGACCTTTCCTTCCACAGAAACATCAAAATTCTCCATTGCTTTTTCTAATTTTAAGCCTCCACGACTCACATACTTAAGTGTATGCCCTTTAATCTCGATTTTTACATCATCTGGGAATGTTGTACCTGCTTTATCTTCTCTTTCGTCTTCTACAAAAACATTTCCTGCCATTATGATTGCTTTTGCCTTTTCTCTTGATTCTGCTAGATTTCTTTTTACAAGTAGCACATCCAATCGCTCTTTCATCACTTTTCCATCCTTACTGTTTCATACTTTTTCATCACTTGTTCTGCAATACTTTTGGCATCCAGTCCGGCATCCTTCCTTAGAACTTCTATGTTTCCATGTTCCACATAATTGTCATGAATGCCTACGTTCAAAACTTGAACTTTCTTGTTTTGTTCTGATATATGCATGAGAACCTGACTTCCAAATCCTCCAATCAGCACATTCTCTTCTATTGTAACTAAAAGACGATGATGATTCGATAATTGTTCTATCATTTTTTCATCTATCGGCTTTACAAATCGAGCGTTCACAAGGCTGCAAAAATATCCCTTTTCTTTCAGAATTTCTCTAACTGATTCTGCAATTTTTGCCATATGCCCAACAAAGAGGATTGCAATATCTTTTTCCTGATAAATCATCTCGCTTTTTCCATACTCTATTGGTGCTCGATATTCGGAAAGCCCTTCATATGCCTCACCTCTTGGGTAACGCAAAGCAATAGGATATTCAAATGCCACTGCATAACGAAGCATATCCGCTAGTTCCCAACGATTTTTTGGTGACATCACAGTCATATTCGGGATTGATGAAAGAAAAGACAAATCAAAGACTCCTTGGTGTGTTTCACCATCGCTTCCAACTAGTCCAGCCCTATCAACTGCAAGAACAACAGGAAGATTTTGAAGGCAGATATCATGTATTGCCTGATCATATGCTCGTTGTAAAAAAGAGGAGTAGAGGGCAACAACTGGCTTTAATCCTCCTGCTGCCATTCCCGCTGCAAATGTCAGTGCATGCTCTTCTGCAATTCCCACATCATAAAATCTCTCTGGAAAATATTTCTGAAACCGATCCAATCCGGTTCCACTAGCCATAGCTGCTGTAATCGCCGTTACTTTTTTATCTTTCCGTGCAATATCACATAGAACTTTCGAAAACACATCTGTATAACTATCCTTCCCATTCTCCATCCTTGGCTCTCCTGTCTCAACAACAAAAGGACCTGTGCCATGGAAGCGAGCTGGATTTTCCTCTGCCGGTTGATAACCTTTTCCTTTTTTTGTCAGTACGTGTATCAAAACCGCATGATCTACTTTCTTTGCATCATTTAAAACTTTTTGAAGTTTATTGATATCATGTCCATCAACTGGACCTAAATAGGTAATCCCCATGTCCTCAAAAAACATACCAGGTACAACAAGCTGTTTGATACCACTCTTGGTTCGTTTCATTCGCTGCACGATTTTTTCCCCTTGTACCGGAATTTTCAAAAGCGTATCTTCTACTCCTTTTTTTAATTCCTTGTACGCATTGGCAGTTCGAATGCCATTCAAATAGTTTGACATACCACCTACATTTTCTGAAATAGACATATTGTTGTCATTTAAAATGATAATGAAATTACTCTTCAATCGTGAAGCATTATTTAATGCTTCATACGCCATACCTCCTGTCATTGATCCATCGCCAATAATGGAAACCACCTGATGATCTTTTCCTTGAATCTGTCTTGCTGCAACATATCCTAATCCTGCAGAAATAGACGTGGAACTGTGTCCTGTATCAAAGGCATCGCAATCACTTTCCTTTCGTTTTGGAAAACCACTCATGCCTCCATACTTTCTTAATTCGTCAAACCCCGCTTTTCTTCCTGTTAACAGCTTATGTGTATATGCTTGATGGCCCACGTCCCAGATCAATTTATCTTTCGGAAGATCGAATACAAGATGTAATGCCATAGTAAGCTCTACAACCCCCAGATTCGATGCAAGATGTCCACCTGTATAACTAATTTTTTCAATCAGAAATTTTCGAATTTCTTCTGCTAATAATTCCAGTTCTTCTGGTTCCAGATTTTTGATATCATTTTCTTTTTTTATTTTTTCTAATATCATAAGGAACCTCCTTTATAGTTTACTTCTCCCTGTGAATGAGATATAGCAGTAATTGTTTAAGAAAATCATCGGAAGGATGAAGACTTTCCAACATAGATACTGCTTCTTTTGACATTTGTTCTACCACTTTCGTTGCTTCTTTTAACCCTTTCCATGTAACGTAGGTCATTTTATCATTCTTTTCATCACTATGAATTGGCTTTCCAAGAACCTCGGCCGTACTTTCCACATCTAGAATATCGTCTTGAATTTGAAACGAAAGTCCCACTTTTTCGGCAATTTTCTCCACCACTTTCACTTCCTCATCCGATGCGCCTGCAAGAATAGCTCCAATCATCATAGACGCTTCAATAAGTGCCGCTGTTTTCAGTTTGTAAATAAAATCAAGTGTCTCTGCGTCGATTCTTTTTCCGGTTGATTTTACATCTACAACCTGTCCACCGATCATCCCATAAATCCCTGCTTTCTTTGAAAGAACTTGAAGTGCTTTCCCGATCACAAAACTTTTTTCAGGGGCAAGATCAAATGCTGTGGAGGCCGTTTCAAATGCATAATTAAGTAATGCATCTCCTGTAAGAATTGCCATGTCTTCCCCATATACTATATGGGTAGTCTTTCTGCCTCTTCGGTAATCATCATTATCCATAGCCGGAAGATCATCATGCACAAGGGAATACGTATGAATCATCTCAATGGCTGCCATAAACGGCTCTATCATATCCTCTGTTCCCCCAAAAAGATGATACACCTCCTGCATAAGCATGGGACGAATCCTTTTTCCACCTGCAAGAAGATTATACTCCATTGCATCCATTATGTCAGACTGGTGGCCTTCTTTAGCTGGACAATATCTCATTAATAGTTTGTCAATTTGTACTACTTTATCTTGATATTTCTCTTTAAAAGTCATGATAACCGCCTTTCTCATCTAACAATTGCACTTTCTTCTCAACAACGTCGATTGTTTCGTTGCATTTTTTTAGCAATTCCATACCTTGCTGATAAAGCGAAAAGGATTCTTCCAAAGTAATTTCCTCCTTTTCCAGCCTTTGTACAACAACATCTAATGTTTCAAATAGCGTCTCTAGAGATTCTGTTTTTTCATTGCTCATCTGATGTCACCTCCTCAATTTGTGTAACGGTGGCATTTACAATACCGTCTGTCATGTAAATTCGTAATTTATCCTCTAATGCGATCTGTCGAACAGACTTTAGATTATGATGGGATAAATCTTCTACATAAGAGTATCCACTGCTTAATTTAGCAAGTGGTGATAATCCTTTCATCTTTTCTACATAAATTGCAAACTTATGCTTCCGACTCTGTAAACATCTTTCAAAATCTATTTGAATGCGTTGCTCGAAATCAACGAGCATCTGTCTCTTTTCATTTAGTTTCTGTCTTGGATGAGCCATTTTTAATTTCAGTTGTTTTTGCTTCGAAATCTGCCGTGTCATTTCAATCTTTTGGGTAATATTCCTGCGTAATCTTCCCTCGTATTCTTTCATAACCTCCACAGTCCCCATATATTCGTAGACCGCAAGTTCTGCCGCAGCAGAAGGCGTTGGTGCACGTAGATCTGAAACATAATCCGCAATGGTATAATCTGTCTGATGTCCAACAGCTGAAATAATCGGAATCTTACAATCAAAGATTGCTCTGGCAACAATTTCTTCATTAAACGCCCATAAATCTTCAATCGATCCGCCACCTCGTCCTACAATGATCACATCCACATCCGCAGCTTCTAACATCTTAATTCCATTTGCAATACTCTTAGCAGCCCCTTCCCCTTGCACAAGCGCCGGATATAAAATGAGTTGTACATATGGATTTCTTCGACTTGAAACTTGAATAATATCCCGAACGGCTGCACCTGTAGGTGCTGTCACAATCCCAACTCTTTTGGCGAACTTCGGGATTGGCTGTTTATATTCTGAAGCAAAAAATCCTCGTTCTTCTAAATCTTTTTTTAACTTTTCAAATTTTTCATATAGAAGGCCTGCACCATCTAGTATGATTTCCTTTGCATAAAGCTGGTATTTTCCGTCTCTTTCATACACGCTAATACTTCCAAGCACTACAACTTGTTGTCCTTCCTGCATACGAAAAGAAAGTCCTGACCTTGAGCCTGCAAACATAACGCAGGCTATGGTTCCGGACTGATCTTTTAATGAAAAGTATATATGCCCTGATGTATGATATTTACAATTTGAGATTTCACCTTTTACATAAATTCTATTTAACATGAAATCTTGTGTAAACATATTCTTGATATAGGCATTGACCTGCTTTACTGTATATACGTTCTGCACTGTATCCTCCTTAACTTTGGTAACAACTGCTTATGTATCATAATGCCCAGTCTGCCCTCAATTAATCTTAATCTGCTATTTTTGCAAGAACTCCATTTACAAAAGATGGACCTTCTTCTCCACTAAATACCTTTGCAAGTTCAACTGCTTCATTAATTGCGACTTTAACAGGAACTTCCTCGTCCCATTTCATTTCATATACCGCAAGTCTTAAAAGAGTAAGGTCAACCTTATTCATCCTCGATGTCTTCCAACCTGTGGCATACGTATTAATTAATGCATCGATTTCTTCTACTCTTTCACATAATAATTCAAATTTATCTCTTATATACTTCTTATCGCTATCTGAAGCACGTTCTAGACAATCAAGATACAAATCTATGTGCTCTGGCATTTCCTTCATTTCATTAAATTCTATCTGAAACAACAGTTTAAATATATGTTCGCGAAGTTCTCTTCTAACCATAATAGCTCCTTTCTCATTATGTTTCCATTTATTATACTACATATTACCTATCCTTTGCAATGCGTATACAACAAAAAGACGGTCAGACATTTCTGACCGCCTAAAAGGGATTAATATACTAATATTTTATTTTGCTAATTTTTTAAATTCATCCGCAACAAACTGTACTTTTGTTCCGATGATAACCTGAACAGCTGTTTTACTAGGACGAATAACGCCTGCTACACCTGCAGATTTGATTTTTTTCTCGTCAACTTTTGTATAATCTTTGATTTCAAGACGAAGTCTTGTAATACAGTTATCAATACTTGCTACGTTTTCTTTTCCGCCAACGCCTTCCAGTACGATTCTTGCTACTTCTGTGAAATCATTGTTTGCAAGTTGAACCTTGCTTTCATCTTCATCGTCATCTTCACGACCTGGTGTTTTAAGATCGAATTTTACAATTGCAAAACGGAATACCAAGTAAAATACAAGGAATGCTGCCAGTCCAAGAGGAATAATCATCCATGTCTTTGCAGCTGCCGGAAGCGGTGCAGAGAATAAAAGATCGGTAGCACCAGCTGAGAAACTAAATCCTGCACGGAATCCAAGTAAAACTGTGATCATTGTAAAAATACCATATAACAATGCGTAAACAATATAAAGAGCAGGAGCTAAGAACATAAATCCAAATTCGAAAGGTTCTGTAACACCACAAACAAATGCACACACCGCTGCAGATGCAACCAAACCGATTGCAACCTTCCTTTTATTTTCTTTGGCTGTCTGAATCATAGCCAATGCAGCACCTGGAATACCAAACATCATACATGGGAAGAATCCTGACATGTACATTCCAAGATCCCATGTTACATCTGCAGATGTTTCGCCAGCCCAGAAGTGTGTAATATCACCAAGTCCTATGGTGTCAAACCAGAATACATTGTTTAATGCGTGGTGTAAACCTGTTGGAATCAATAAACGGTTTAAGAATGCATAGATACCTGCACCAACTGCATCCAGTCCTACAATTGCTTTACCAAGAGAAATCAATGCTCCAAATACGATTGGCCATACAAACAATAAGATTGCAGATACAAAAATAGAAACCACACCAGCCACAATTGCTACGCAACGTTTACCACTAAAGAATGATAACCAATCTGGTAATTTTGTATTCTTAAATTTATTGTAGCATGTAGCACCAATAATACCAGCAAGAATACCAATAAATGGGTTGGCAATTTTGCCAAATGCGATCACTGCATCCGCATTATCTTTGATAGATGGCATAAGAACTGTAACAGTTCCTTCTGCAAGAAGTGTTGTCATCATAAGCCAAGATGCTAAAGCCGCAAGACCAGCTGTACCATCGTTGTCATCAGCCATACCAACACCAACACCAATAACAAATAGAAGTGCCATGTTATCAATCAAAGCAGCCCCTGCTTTCACAAGGAAAAATCCGACCAATGGCAATGCACCTTTAATATCACCACCCTGCATTGTTGCAGGACAGAAAAGGTAACCAATCCCCATAAGGATACCACAAATTGGTAAAACAGATACAGGGAGCATTAAAGCTTTTCCAAGCTTTTGAAGATATTTCATCATAACTTTACCCTCCTTAGTTTATAATCCCTTTATATTTTAAACTGGAAAACCAGATAAAATATCTTACTTATTTTGTAATTTTTAAAACATCGTCTCCTACACCTACTTCTTTTCCTGCAAGAGCCTCTACAGACGCATAATCATCTGTATTACAAATTACAACCGGCGTGATCACATCATATCCAGCGTTTTTGATCGCCTCTAAATCAACTGTAATCAAGATATCTCCTTTTTTCACGCTGTCGCCTGTTGCTTTATGAGCTGTAAAATGTTCTCCCTTTAAAGCCACTGTATCTAGGCCAATATGTACAAGAACTTCTACCCCATCTGTAGTTGTCATACTAACCGCATGACATGTATCAAAAAGAAGATCAATCGTACCGTCTGCCGGTGCATAAACTTTTCCTTCTTCTGGAATAATTGCAACTCCTTTTCCAAGGATTTCTCCACCAAATGTAGGATCACTCACTTCACTGATTGAAACGGCTTTTCCTTTCACTGGGGCACCAATCATAATCCCTTGGTCTTGTTTTTTCTTAAATAAATTAAACATTTTAAAACTGCTCCTTTCTAACAATTGAACATATAAAAAACCAAATTTTACAAACGTTCTGCCCGAGGTTCGTAAAACTTGGTTTCCTGCTTAGCAGTAATAATTCTGACATATTATTTACGCCTTAAATTAGTTTCATCATACTATTTACAGCAATATTTGTCAATGAATATTAAGCTTTTCGGATATTTTTATTAAAAATATATAATATAATTATTAAATTTTCATAACCTCATTCGGTATTATCCGCTGAAACACTTTATAATAATTAAAGATTTTCTTCAAAGAATGCTTTCACTCCTTCGAATGCTGCTTCTTCATCTTCACCATCTACCGTAACAGTAACGACTTCTCCTTGTTTAACAGCAAGCGCCATCACTGCCATAAGACGAGAGGCATCTGCACTTTTTTCTCCTTTTTCAATCGTAACTTTACTTTGAAATCCTTTTGCAACTTTTACGAGCATTCCTGCTGGTCTTGCATGAATTCCAAGCTCATCTTTTACTTCATACTGAAATGTTTTCATTTTAATTTCCTCCATGTAAATTATACTTTTTGTATTTATAGTTTTGTAATAGTTCTATTACTCAACCCCTAAAACCTTATCGCGTACCGGAAGTACCATAGCTGGCGACACAGATAACTCATCGATTCCCATTTTTACAAAAGTCTCCGTCAAGGTAGTATCTGCCCCCAGTTCTCCACATATTCCTGCCCAAATACCGGCTCTATGTGCACTGTCGATGACCATTTGAATCATACGAAGTACTGCTGGATGGTGTGCATCATAGAACAGATCTAACTTCGCATTTTGACGGTCAATTGCGAGAGTATATTGTGTAAGATCATTGGTCCCAATACTGAAGAAATCCACCTCTTTTGCAAGTTCATCTGCTATCATCACTGCTGCCGGAGTTTCAATCATAATTCCAAACTCCACTTTTCCGTATGCAATGCCTTCTTCTTTTAACTCTTCTTTTACAAGTTCTATCAATTCTTTTGCTTTTTGAACTTCCCATAAAGATGCTATCATCGGAACCATAATGGCAATGTTGCCATACGCACTGGCACGATAAAGGGCACGAAGTTGTGTTTTGAATATTTCTGGTCGATCAAGGCAAATACGAACTGCTCTATATCCTAATGCTGGGTTTTCTTCTTTGTCAAGATTAAAATAATCAATCTGCTTGTCTGCCCCAATGTCCAGTGTTCGAATAATCACTTTTTTTCCAGCCATCATTTCTGCTACTGTTTTATATGCATTAAACTGTTCGTTCTCGGTTGGATAAGCCTCACTTTGCAGATACAAAAACTCACTTCTAAAAAGTCCAATCCCCGCCGCATCATTTTGCAATACAGCTGCAACATCTTTAACACCGCCTATATTGGCGTATAACTTAATTTCTTTTCCACTTTTTGTAACAGTTTTTTGTCCTTTTAAACGAAGCAAAAGTTCTTTTCGCTCTTTTTCTTCTTTTATGAGCTTTTCATACAAAAGAACGGTGTCTTCTTCTGGATCGAGTATGATTTTCCCAGAATTTCCATCAACCACCGCAATTTTACCATCCACATCATTTTCCAGTGGTGTACACACAAGTGCCGGAATATTCATCGTTCTTGCCAAAATTGCAGTATGTGAATTGGTAGAACCTTTTCTTGTCACAAAAGCAAGCACTTTACTTCTATCTAGTTGAATTGTTTCGCTTGGAGCAAGATCATCCGCAACAACGATAAATGCCTCTTCCTCTCCTGCAAGTTCATCGGAATCTGCAACACCTGAAAGAATTCGAATCACACGTTCTGAAATATCCTTAACATCTGCCGCACGCTCTTTCATATATTCATCATCCATCTCCGAAAAAATAGATGCAAAATTATCTCCTGTTGTAGCAACTGCAAATTCCGCATTTACCATCTGTGTTTCAATCATGTTTTTTACAGAATCCAAATAATCATCATCTTCTAACATCATTTGATGCACTTCAAAGATTGCTGCATTTGCCTCTCCTACTTCTTTCACTGCTTTTTCATAAAGCTTGGACAATTGTGAAATGGCCATTTCTCTTGCATTTTCAAATCTAGTGTATTCCTCTTTTACATCTGTAATCTTAGTTCTTCTTACTACATTCTTTTCTTTGGAAAATTCTTTGATCTTACCAATCACGATTCCTCCAAAGGCTGCTTTTCCATTTATTGTAAGCATTGTCGCACCTCATTTCATTTTTAACATGACTTCAAAGGCATGGAGATCCTACATCTCCATGCCTATAATTTTAATATTTACATCAGCCACATCAAATCCAGTCATATTCTCTACTGCATTTTTCACCTTTTCTTGAACCTTTGCGCAAACGTCCATAATATTAAAATTGTATTTAAGATTTAACGCTATGGAAATTGTAGCAACGCCTTCAAGCACATCCACTTTTACAGCTCTAGAAAGTGTCTTCATACTAAATCTTGCGCTACGTTCTCCCCCGGTATTTCCAGCTAATGATGCAACACCCTCTACTTCAGTAGCTGCAAAAGAAGCAATCGAAGAAACAACGTCATCTGCAATCTGCACTTCTCCAAAACTGGAATCGTTCTGAATCATGTAAGTATTTCTTTCATCCTTTGCCATTTTAAAAACCTCCTGTCGGTTTCAATTTCATTTTGTTTCTATATCTTTTTACATTATAACAAATCTCAGAAAATTTGCAAAGCTATTTATTAGGATCTACCAAATTCTGAAAGTTGAAGACCTTCATTTCGCTCCATCGTCATACGAATGCTCCACTCGTGGGCAAATAAAAGTAATGGACGCCCTTTTAAATCCTTGATTTTCTTCATATCTGAAGTTCCCGTGATCTGATCTAGGTCTGTCTTAGTATCTTCAATCCATCGAATGTATTCGTATGGAAGATTTTCCAATAGAATCTCTACATTGTACTCGTTTTTCAAGCGATATTTAAGGACATCAAATTGCAGCACTCCAACTACACCTACAATAATTTCTTCCATCCCCGTGTTATATTCTTGAAAAATCTGAATTGCTCCTTCTTGTGCGATCTGGTTGATTCCTTTGACAAACTGTTTTCGTTTCATAGTATCTACCTGACGCACTCTTGCAAAGTGTTCTGGTGCAAAAGTCGGAATTCCTTCGTATGTGATCTTGTCCTTCGAAGTGGTGATCGTATCTCCAATGGAAAAAATCCCTGGATCAAAGATACCGATAATATCTCCACCATACGCTTTCTCAATCATCTTTCGTTCACTTGCCATCATTTGCTGTGGTTGAGAAAGTCTGACTTCCTTTCCCCCTTGCACATGATAGGCAGACATACCTGCATTGAATTCTCCAGAACAAATTCTCATAAACGCAATTCGATCTCGATGGGCTTTATTCATATTAGCCTGAATTTTAAACACAAACGCCGAAAAATCCTTTTCCTCCATTGGGTCAATCAGTCCATGATCTGATTTTCTTGGGAGTGGAGAACTGGTCATGGAAAGAAAATGCCGTAAAAAGGTCTCCACTCCAAAGTTGGTAAGCGCGGATCCAAAGAACACTGGTGACAATTCTCCTTTATCTACCAGATCTTGATCAAACTCTGCCGCAGCTCCATCTAACAGTTCAATTTCTTCTTCCAAGGTCACTTTTGCCTCTGTTCCTAAAATCCAATCCAGTTCTGGATCATTCGATTCAACGATACGTACTTCTCCTGTCGTGGTTCCCTTTTTCGTATCAGAGAAAAGTTCCACTACATCTTTATTTCTATCATAAACCCCTTTGAATTCTTTTCCTGAGCCAATTGGCCAGTTAACAGGACAAGTCGCAATTCCAAGTTCTTTTTCAATATCATCAAGCAACTCAAATGTATCTTTTGCTTCTCGGTCCATTTTATTAATAAATGTAAAAATCGGTATATGTCTCATCACACAAACTTTAAACAATTTTCTTGTCTGTGCTTCCACTCCTTTGGATGCATCAATCACCATAACTGCAGAATCTGCTGCCATCAAAGTACGGTACGTATCTTCTGAGAAATCTTGATGACCTGGCGTATCTAGAATATTGATACAATATCCATCATAATTAAACTGTAATACCGAAGAAGTAACCGAAATACCTCTTTCTTTTTCAATTTCCATCCAGTCTGAAACTGCATGCTTTGCAGTTGCTTTTCCTTTTACCGATCCCGCTTGATTAATAGCTCCGCCATAGAGCAGAAACTTCTCTGTAAGTGTCGTTTTCCCCGCATCTGGGTGGGATATAATTGCAAATGTTCTTCTTTTTTTGATTTCATTCGTTATTACTGACATAATATTCTCCTTTATCGTATACGTCAGAGCGTACTTTGATAGTGTATCACATTCGGATGTATGCCGCAATTGTTTGCTTCTTAATTCGATACATTTTTTTCAGTTACTGGAGTAATGACAATTTTTTCCGGTGAAATATCTGTTTTTCGTATTACAATATCTTCAATTTGTGCTCGATTTGCTTCAGAAAGTTCTCGGCTATTTACAACAATATCTGCGGAATCCTCTGTAAGATTCACCACAGAATCAGAAAATCCTTTGGATGCCATCAAGGTTTCTATCGCCATTTCCTTTTCTGCAACCTCTGTCATTTTAACCATCTGCTCAACCGCGCTTTGTTTTTCCTGCTCTGAAATTTCGGTATTATCGATCAGTTGTTGCAACGTTTCCTTATTTTGTGCACGTATCTGTTCTCTTGCTACTTTCGCTTGTGCAACTGTAGCTTCCGCTGCGCTATTGGTAAGAATTGCTTCCCCTGGCACACCTTCTACTTCAGAGTCATTGCTGGCAATCTCCTTTGTTTCTTCTCCCTCTATGTCTTCTTCCGAAATATCAAGAAGTTCTTTATTTGCAAGCTCTGCATTTGCTTCTGTAGAATTTTTATCCGAGTTTCCAAATAGTTTTCCCGAATAATTAAGATACCCTGCCACTGCGATCATAAGTGTTAGTAATGTAATAATAATCTGATTTTTTTTAAACATATGTTTCATCACTAAATTCCTCCTTACTTGTCAGATCTTTTCATTATTTTTATCTTATGCACTTCTACTCCAAATAATGCCTGTACCGCTTCCGTTATATTTTGTATTACCACCGGTTTGTCACCCCCTTGTGCTACTACCAGCACACCTGCGATTTCAGGTGACAATTCTTTACTGATATAGGGTTTTTGACTTCCATCTGGATCTTGAACATATACACTTTGCTTTTCCTGTTGCTCATCTTCTATTTGTCGTAATCCTCCTGAGGCATCTTTTTCATCCGAATACTTTCTGTTGCTATTTCGATCCTTTTCCACAACTTTTTGTCCTGTAGATTTCAATGTGATAAGTACATCCACTTTCCCAACTCCTTCTACATTCTCCAACGTATCCTTCAATTTTCTTTCCATATTTTTCAAATACTCTTCTTCTTTGGATTCTTGAAACACCGTATGTTCCACTCCCCTCCCTTCCTCTTCTTTTAAGTTGGAAGTCTTTTCTTTTTTTTCTGTAGGGATTGCGATTACTAGAAGTAAAATTCCTATCAACAAAATTAGTAGCAACTGATTTTTCTTTAATTGTGGAATCTTTATTTTATTCTCCAACTTTGATCTCCTCCACATAAATTTCTTTCTCTTTGAGATTCTTCGTTTGATCTGGTTTGTACTGTTCCGGAATAACATCCATAAAATCTATATTTTTAAGATACTCTTCTTGTTCTTCAATTTCCCTTCGATTCATTTCGGATTGCCTACTGTGATATAATTTTATAAAATCTTTTTTCATTCCTGTTAACTTCATAATTGGAAGCATAATAAACAGTATAAGTAACATTCCCAGAAACACACGAACATATTTTTCATATTCTTTTCCTGGAAGAATTCGCAAAACCGCTGTCACAAGCACCATGTAAAACGCCAAGTTTTCTACCCATTGATATAATAAATTCATGACCTACTCCTTATGCTTTTAATCCTGTTGTAACTGTAAGAATTGCAATTGTAATCAAAAACAGCATTGCAGTCACAAACATAATTTTTCCAAGCAACTCATACCCCTCACTTACGCTGCTGATGCAAGAGGTAATCCTTTTATCCGATATCGGCTGTACAATTGCAGCCGTTGTTTTATAAAGAAACATCAAAAAAAACATTTGAAAGATCGGAACTGCACAAATTGCCAAAAGAATTCCAGCTCCTGTCACTCCAATTCCATTTCGAATCAATACAGCCGTAGCCAAAACCATATCTGTAACTCCCCCAAACACTTTTCCGATTCCTGGAATTGCCTCTGCTGTTTTTGTGATTGCACTGCGTTTTACGGTATCAATCGCAGGGGCTAGCATCCCTTGTATGACATTAACCCCAATGACACAGGTGAGCAATGATTTTAATACCCAGAGCACAAAATTTTTTATCAGTTCCGAAAGCTGGGACAAATAATCTTCCCCCGACAAATAATTCATCACTTGAATCATAATATACACATTGACGAGGGGAATTAAAAAATTTAATACCAACATTTCCACAAGATAGATTAAGAACAGTACAATGTTATAAAACATGACTGAGCTTGCACTCCCCGTTGTAATAGATACTGCTAAAAAGTAAGTCGGACACAACACCTGCATAAATTCCAAAATAAGTCCTAATTTTTCTGATACCCCGGCAACCGCAATTTTAAATGAGTTCAGACACAAGGTAAGTAGTAGTAGGTATAAAACATAAAAACTAATTTCTGAAACCTGTTTGTTTTGAAATGCATTTGAAAAATTGGTGAAGATAGCTGCTATCACAGCGAGTAAAAGAATATATACCAGATTTTTTTTATTATGCCTAAACTCATAACCAATCTGATCCGAAATAAAATCAGATAATATTTTTCCTGCCCCTTCTCCTTTCGTTTCAATAAATTTTTTTATCAAGTCTCGAAAACTCATTTTTTCTTCCGGAAACAATTCTTGTAATTTATCGTCTATCATAGAAAAGTCAAATTCCGATAATATGGTCTCTCCTGCTTTGTTTCTCGTTTCCTCATAATCCGGAATGGTTTCTCCCTCTTCTACTGCGTATATTTTTTTCGGGGAAAAAAGGAATAACAGAACCACCAAACCGATCATCCAATGTTTCATATCTTGCCTTTTTTTCTTTTCTTTCATAGTAAAAACTCCCGTATCGATTCCAGCAAAGCAAGTAAAACCGGCATTCCAAGAGACAATATTGTTAATTTCCCAAATAATTCGATTTGAGTTGCAATCGTCTGATACCCTGCATCTTTACAGATTCCTGAAGAAAACTCCGATATATAAGCAATACCGATCATTTTAAGCATCGTTGTAATGTAAGAAGCATCGATCAAAAGAAAATCTTGAATATGATTTAGGGCTGTAACAAACATTTCCAGTTTGTCCAAAATAGCAAAGAAAACAAGAACACTAATTCCAACACTTATGTAAATACTATATTCCGTTTTTCCCTTTTTAAATTGAAGAGAGATAAGTGCTCCAATCACCCCTATAACCCCAACTTTAAAAATTGTCATAGTTGCCCCCTTGTTTATAACGAAAAAAGCTGTTTGATTGAATGAAATAACTCATAGATATACGGAAGGACCCACGATAAGACAAGAATCAGTCCGGCTAAACTGGTAAGGAATGCCTGCTCTTCTCTTCCGCTATGTTTTAACACCTGACTCAAAATAGAAACAAGAATCCCCACCGCTGCAATTTTAAAAATAAGATTGACTGTCATATTCCCTCCTTTTTTGTTCTACAGCAACATTATCACAATAAAAAAACCACTCATTACCCCAATACAATTTGCAATCCGTCTCTTGGAATTCATTTCTGCTCGTAATTTTTGGATTTCGTAATCGATCTCATCTATATAAGAACATCCTGTTTGTTCAAATGTAGCATAATCCATCTGTCCAAAAAATCTTCCATATTCCTTTATTTTTTCAAGATGTATCTGCTTTAAGTGCAATGGTTTAAGATATTGTTGTGCACACTTATTCCATATGTTTTCAAATTGATTTTCTTCCCTTAATTCTGTTTCTTTTGAAATTGCCTGTAACCAACTTTTATATGGCTCCCGCACCTTTCTGGACAAATCATGAAATATGTTTCCTAATGGTGCTGACGTATAACGCATTTCTCCTTGTATCATTTGTAAAATTCGGCGGATATCCAAAAGATTATTCATGTATGTATTTAATTCTATTCCATACGCAATTCCCGCCATCGACGTAGCTAAAATCACAAGAATACTCCCTAGAAGCTTTTGCATAAACCATTTCCTCTTTTATCATAGATTTCAGAAACATCACCAGGTTTTTTTGTCGAAAGAACAATATAGCGCTCAAACCATTGTCCTTGAATCATCTGTCCAAAAAATGGTTTTTTACTTACTTCTTCAAGATCTTTTCCATGCACACTTGCAAGAAGTCTACATCCACATGTCAGCGCATACCTCAAGCTTTTAAAATCCTCCTCTGTTCCCACCTCATCTACTGCTATCACTTTCGGAGACATCGATCGTATTAAAAGAAGAATTCCTTCCGCTTTTGGACAACAATCCAAAACATCCGTACGCATCCCTAGATCATTTTGAGGATTTCCCTGGTAACAAGCTGCAAGTTCAGAACGTTCATCTACTACGCCCACCGTTATTCCCTTAATATATTTATTTCCATCCGATATTTGACGTATCATATCTCGAATTAATGTTGTTTTCCCACATCCAGGTGGTGAAATCACAAGCGTATGCAGAAGTTGCCCATTCTCTGCTACATATGGAAACACCTTATCTGCACATCCTTTTATCTGATGTGCCACTCGAATGTTGATCGAAGACACATGGGAAATTGTTTTAATTTGTCCACCGTTTTGTACTACTTGTCCTGAGATTCCCGCTCTATGTCCGCCTTCCACCGTAATAAATCCTTGACGGATCTGCTGTTCATATGCATATATGGAATATTGACTAATGTATTCCATTGTTTCTCGCACTTCATCTTTGGTTGTAATATGTCTTTCTCCGTATTCTCCCAAAAATTTTTCTTTATTCTCGTAAACAACATACAGTTCTTTTCCTATCCGAAGATGAATTTCTTGCAATTTATGAAACTCCAACTTTTCTTTTTCTATGAGTAAACGGATATTTTTCGCAAGAATTTTTAAAACCTGTTGTTTTTTCTGATCATTTTTCATCTTGTCCACCTCTTTAAAAAATGTATATGTACAATCTTTGAAATTATGACCGAAACAAAATAAAAGGCACAGGTTTTGACAATCCTGTCTCAACCTGTGCCTTTTGGCAAATTTTATTGATTCTCTTTTATTCTGCTACGTCTCTCATGCTGAAGCTAAAGCGTCCCATCTTATCTTTCCCTAAGCATACAACTTTTACTTCGTCTCCAAGCTTTAATACATCTTCCACTTTCTCAACTCTTTCTTTCGAAATCTTTGAAATGTGTACCATCCCTTCTTTTCCCGGAGCGAATTCAACAAAAGCACCAAATTCTTTGATACTGATGACCTTTCCTTCAAAAATCTGTCCAGCTTCAAAATCAGTTGTAATGGTGGCGATCATCTTAGCTGCTGATTCCATACCTTTTTTATCTGTTCCACAAATAGAAACCGCACCATCATCTGTAATATCAATCTTAACTCCTGTCTGCTCAATGATCGCATTGATTGTTTTTCCTCTTTGTCCTACGACATCCCCAATCTTTTGCGGATCAATCTGCATCTGAATGATCTTTGGCGCATACTCTCCAACTTCTTCTCTTGGCTGTGAAATTGCCTTGTTCATCACTTCATCTAAGATATATGTTCTTGCTTTCTTTGTCGCTGCAATTGCTTCTTCAATGATTGGCCTTGTAAGTCCATGGATTTTGATATCCATCTGAATTGCTGTGATACCTTTGTGTGTACCTGCAACCTTAAAGTCCATATCTCCAAAGAAATCTTCCAATCCCTGAATATCTGTAAGAACAAGATAATCCTCATCTGTTTCCCCTGTCACCAAACCTGCTGATATCCCTGCTACAGCTGATTTGATTGGTACTCCGGCTGCCATAAGAGACATACTAGATGCACAGATACTTGCCTGAGATGTACTTCCGTTTGATTCAAATGTTTCAGACACTGTACGAATTGCATAAGGGAACTCTGCCTCACTTGGAAGAACTGGTACAAGAGCTCTTTCTGCAAGTGCACCATGCCCAATTTCACGACGCCCCGGTCCTCTTGACGGCTTTGTCTCTCCTACAGAATAAGAAGGGAAGTTGTAATGATGCATATATCTTTTGGATGTCTCAGCCTCATCAAGCCCATCAATTCTTTGTGCCTCAGACAACGGCGCCAATGTTGTCACTGTACAAATCTGAGTCTGTCCACGTGTAAACATTGCAGAACCGTGTACTCTTGGAATAAGATCTACTTCTGCTGCAAGTGGACGAATCTGATCAATTGCACGTCCGTCTGGACGTTTATGGTCTTTTAAGATCATCTTTCTTACAGTCTTTTTCTGATATTGGTAAACAGCCTCTGAAAGAAGTGCAAGCCACTCTTCGTGATCTGCAAATGCCTCTTCTAATCGCTCTGTAATCTGGCGAATATTTTCTTCTCTTACTTGTTTTTCATCTGTAAATACTGCTTCCTCCATTTCAGCTGGTGGAACAACTTCTTTGATTGCTGCAAAGAGTTCTTCTGGAACCGCACAACTTTCGTAGGCATGTTTCTCTTTTCCGCATTCTGCTACAATTGTATCAAAGAAAGCAATTACCTTCTGGTTAAGATCATGCGCTGCAAAGATTGCTTCAATCATCTGATCCTCTGGGAATTCATTTGCACCGGCTTCAATCATAATTACTTTTTCTTTTGTTGATGCAACAGTTAAAGCCAACTCTGATACTGCTTTTTGCTCCGCAGTAGGATTAAATACAAACGCTCCATTCACAAAACCTACCTGAGTTGTTGAAATCGGTCCATCAAATGGGATGTCTGAAATACTTGTGGCAAGCGCCGCTCCAAGCATTGCAGTCAACTCTGGACTACAGTTCTGATCGACAGACATAACAAGGTTTTCAAGTGTTACATCATTTCTGTAATCTTTTGGAAAGAGTGGTCTCATTGGTCTGTCAATTACACGACATGTAAGAACTGCATTCTCAGAAGCTTTTCCTTCTCTTTTATTAAATCCTCCTGGTATCTTCCCAACGGAGTACAATCTTTCATTGTATTCCACGCTAAGTGGGAAAAAATCGATTCCTTCTCTTGGTTTCTCAGATGCCGTAGCTGTACAAAGTACAGTTGTATCTCCATAATGCATTAACACTGCACCATTTGCCTGCTTCGCCACTCGATCAACATCCACACGTAGTGTTCTGCCGGCAAGTTCCATTTCAAACTTTTTAAACATAATATTCTCCTTTATTTCTTCATTGTCTTTTCTGTGTCAGATAACTCCGAAACTACTGAAAAACACATTCGCCTTGCCAATATACTTTTCAGTGGTCTCGGATTCGATATTTCTTTTCTGTTCACAATCCTTAATATTATATCATACAGAAATAGTGATAGCAAGAAAAAAGAGCCCCGAAAATGATTTTCGGGACTCCTTCCTATCCTTGTATTATTTTCTTAATCCAAGTCTTTCAATAAGTGTACGGTATCTTTCGATATCTGTTTTCTTAAGGTAAGCAAGTAAACCTCTTCTTTGTCCTACCATTTTAAGAAGACCTCTTCTTGAATGGTGATCTTTTGGATTAGCCTGGAAATGGTCTCTAAGATCGTTAATTCTTGCTGTAAGAATAGCAACCTGTACTTCTGGAGATCCTGTATCTCCTTCACATCTACCATATTCTGCAATAATTGCTTGTTTTTGTTCTTTTGAAATCATTTTAACTTCCTCCATATTCTTGATTAAACCGCCTGACATTAAGCAATGGTTGGAGTTTCCAATTACCGAACGTCGGCTGAATTCATACTTCGTTAGTATAACACAGGATCTATAAGATGTAAAGTTTTAATTTTATCTAAACGATTTCGTTTTCTTCTACATCGTCGGAATCTTCCTCATCCATTGCATTTACATCCTGTGGATCCATAATTGCAAATGCAACGTTGGTTGCATGGTCTGCAACGCGCTCAAGTCCGGATATTGTGTCCGAAAAAATCATTCCTGCTTCTGGAGAACATTTTCCTTTTGCAAGTCTTTTTACATGTGCTTTTTGCAACTTCTTTTCTCGCTCATCTACCTGATCTTCCAGCGCGATCACTTCTGCCATATGTTCCTGATTCCTATTGCTAAAGATATCAATGGAATATTCCAATGTTTTCACAACCATATCCATCATATCTTGAAGCTGCTTTTCCCCTTTTTCACTAAACTCAATGTGGTTAGCAATTCTCGTCCTGGCGGAATCCGCAAAATTTTCTGCATGATCTCCAATTCGCTCAATGTCATTTACCACATGAAATAAACCGCCAATAATCTTAGAATCTTCTATTGGCAATTCAAAACTGTTAAGTTTCACAAGGTAATTGGTAATTTCCTTATTTAAGTAATTAATGTATTTTTCCTGCTCGTATACTTTCTTGATTTTATTCTCATCCAAAGTACACAGCGCATCCATAGAGGTTTTTAAATTTGCAATTGCAATCTGGCCCATATGTTCCAATTCATGTATTACATCAATGATCGCAGTCGTTGCACTGATTCTGGACTGCTTTCCAATATATTGCAATTCATAATCTTCTTCCTTTGTTGTGTCCTTACCAGGGATGATCAGATATGTCAATTTTACAATCCAATCCATAAATGGGAACAACAAAATAACTTCACATACTTTAATCAACGTATGGGTATTTGCCACTGCTCTTCCTGGATTATCGCCTGAAAATCTCATAATCGTTTCCGAGATAGGATCGATCCCAATAAGAAGGACGATAAAAATAATCACAGAACCAATGATGTTGAACAAAAAATGAATCCATGCTGCGCGCTTCGCGTCTTTTTTGCCACCAATACTTGCCAATAGTGCAGATACACAAGACCCAATATTACATCCTAAAATCAGGAAAAAGCAAACTGGGAAATTTAAAAGACCTTGTGTTGCCATTAAAATTACGATTCCAACGGTTGCAGAAGAACTTTGGAGCACTGCTGTAATGGCAAATCCTACTAGAACTGCCATATATGGGCTTGATAGTGATTTCAGTAAATGAATCATGTTTGGTGAATCTTTCAAAGAAGACATCGCAGAACTCATTGTACTAAGTCCCATAAACAAAATACCAAACCCTAACACAACACCGCCTATTTTCTTTACGTTCTGCTTTTTGCTGAACAGAAACATCACAACACCGATGATTACAAATAGCGGTGCAATATCGGATAGATTAAACGCAATAAGTTGTCCGGTAACCGTAGTACCGATATTGGCTCCAAGAATAACTCCTGCTGACTGAAACAAGTTCATAAGACCGGAATTCACAAAACTAACTACCATAACTGTCGTAGCACTTGAAGATTGCACAATTGCTGTAAACAGGATACCGACTAGCATACCAATAAATCTATTTTTTGTAAAAAACTCAAGAACAGATCTCATACGTGCGCCTGCTACCTGCTCAAGTCCGTCGCTCATCATTTGCATCCCAAAAAGGAACAACCCGAGTCCTCCAAGCAGTAAAAAAATTGTTGTTACACTCATTTGTATTTACCTAATCTCTCTTTCTTCAAACTTTCTGATATCATATCATACACTTAAAATATTCTTTTCCATATCTGATATCATCATCTACTTGTCTCTTTAATTCTTCAATCGAATTAAACTTTTTTTCTGGACGTTCAAAGGAATCGAATTCTATGATTACTTTTTTCCCATAATTCTCTTCGTTGTAGTCAAAAACATAAACTTCTACAAGCATCTTTTTTTCATTTGTAACTGTTGGCTTAATTCCTACATTGCCAATTCCTTCATACCATTTATTTTCTATTTGAATCTTGCAAGTATAAACACCTGCTTTTGGCATGATTTTTCTATTGTGAGGGGTTACATTCATCGTAGGAAACCCTAATGTTCTCCCCAACTGCTTTCCATGTTCCACCACTCCTGACAATCCGTAGTTATATCCAAGCATACGATTTGCAAGAGTGATTTCTCCATGTTGCAAAGCCTCTCTAATATACGTACTACTGATTTGCTTTCCCTGGTATGTTTCTTTTTCCATTACATCTACTTTAAATGCACCGCTTTTTGCATAGGCCTCTAGTAGCTTCACATCCCCTCGGGCTTCATGACCAAAATGAAAATCCGTTCCAACAACAATATAACTTGCATGAAGCCTTTTAATTAGAATCTCTTCCACAAACACTTCTGCTTCCATTTGTTTTATTTCTTCTGTAAACGGACATTCAATTACATAATCAACTTTGTCCCTTAAATGTTCTTTTCTTTCTTCATTTGTAAGAAGCGAATCCTTTCCCATGTCAAACGCAAACACAACACTCTTCACATTGTTTTTATGGGCATACTTTTGCACGTTAGAAATAAGTTTCATATGCCCCTTGTGAAGGCTGTCAAATTTTCCAAGTGTAACCGCACATTGATGCTTCTCATTGTAGGAAGTAATTTTTGTATAATATTGCATACTTATCCTCGTAATTCTTGTTGATCCAAAAACATTTTTTCCAATCGGTAACTTTTTTTATGGGAATCCAACTTGTAAATCCCTATAAATCTGCTCAGAGCGTCGTAAACCCTAATCATGTCTGACGTTTGCTTTTCTAAATCATTTACTTTTAATGGATTTCCATTATAAGCAAGTTCCGCAACAGCACCTTTTACAATCACCTTTGGATACTCACAAAACATTGCATCTACTTGCGTAATCAATTCAGACAATTGATTTTCCTCTTTTCGTTTTTGTATTTCAGACAATCGAACACTGTCTTCTATTTCAAACTTACCAACCTTCGTACGAAGAAGTTTTTCCATACAGCCACCTGTATTTAAATCCTCCCCTATGTCGTGGCATAATGTTCGGATATATGTACCCTTTGAACAATGCACTTCCATCTTAACTCTCGGCAAACAAATTTCTTTAATTTTAATGTCATGAATAAAAACCTTACGTGTTTTTCGTTCCACAACTTTTCCTTCTCTTGCAAGCTCATACAATTTTTTTCCATTCACTTTCAGCGCCGAATACATCGGTGGCAATTGTTCGTACTCTCCTATATATCCAAGGATACATTCCCGCACCTCATGTTCTGTCAATCCTACAATCTCTTTTTTATCTAGGATCGTCCCCGAAACATCTTGTGTGTCTGTGGAAACTCCAAGCAAAAGAACAGCTTCATAAATTTTATCTGTCTCTGTCAGCATATCACAAACTTTTGTCGCTTTTCCCAGACAAACTGGAAGAACCCCTTCTGCATCTGGGTCAAGGGTTCCTGTGTGTCCAATCTTTTTCTGCCCTACAATTCCTCTTAATTTCGCCACCACATCGTGAGATGTGAATCCCTTTTCCTTGTAGACATTAAGAATTCCATTTATCATATCTATTTACTTTCCTTTCCAATCTGGAAAGAAATTTGCTCCGTTACTTGATTGATTACATCATATTTTGTTCCTGTGATCGTTGCACCTGCGGCACGTGCATGACCGCCTCCTCCAAAGAACTTAGCAATTACACTAACATCCACTTTTTCTTTTGAGCGAAGACTTACTTTATAAAGGTGTGTTTCTACTTCATACATAAATAATGCAACTTCTACACCTTTTGTCAATCTTAACTGACTTACGATTCCTTCCGTATCGGATGCTTCCGCTTCAAAAAAAACCAGATCTTTCTTCTCTAAAACTGCCACAATACACTGTTTATCTAAAATCAGAAAACTTTCCAGAAGTGCTTTTCCTAAAAGCTGATTTTGGATATAGGTTTTCTCATAATAGGTCTGATCAATGATCTTACTTCCATTGATCCCTTTTCTTAGTAATTCAGCCCCAATTTCCATTGTAGAAGGAGAAGTACAAGAATATTGAAAAACTCCAGTATCATGTACAATTCCCATGTATAATGCTTCTGCAATCGGACCTGTTATTTTCTCTTTGTCTAACAACGTATAGATCAATTCTGAAGTAGAGCTGGCATCTGGAACAATGTAATTTTCATCGGCAAATGCTTGATTACTAATATGATGATCAATACATACCGTATGCCCTGCCTGCTCGTATAAGGTTTCCGAGAAACCAAGTCTTGATTTATCTCCACAATCTAGACAAATAAACAGATCATAGGGATTTTTCACTGGGATTTGATGCTTTATTTCTTCTACTTTATCCAAAATATGAAAAGCCTGTGGGATTTCTTCAAGGTACACATCCACTTCAAGATCTGGGTATTCCTTTAACAAATACATATAAAGTCCCAGACATGCGCCTACACAATCTCCATCTGGGCGAACATGGCCACTGATGGCCACGCTCCTTTTCCCCTTTAGAATATCAGCTAAAACAACTGTCATTTTTATTCCTCTCCATCTTTTAAATCTTTCGTCACTTCATCAATCATTCGGCTCATGTTAACGCCATACTCAATAGACTGATCCAGGATAAATTTAATTTCCGGTGTATTTCTCATGTTCACTGTTCTAGCAAGTTCTCTCCTGATATAGCCTTCTGCGCTCTGAAGTCCTTTTACGGTGTCCTCCTGTGCTTTTTTGTCACCTAGAACACTAATGTATGCTTTACATGTTTTAAGGTCTGGAGCAACCTCAACAGCAACAACAGAAGTAAACGTCGCTACTCTTGGATCTTTGATTCCTTCACGTAAAATCTTGCTTAATTCTTTTAAAACCTCTGTATTTACTCTTGTATTTTTTATACTGTTTTTTCTCATAAATGCTCCTTTATAATACGAAACGCATGTTATTTTCTTTCAACCTCAACCATCTTGTATGCCTCTACAAGATCGCCTTCTTTAATGTCATTGTATCCTTCAAATACAAATCCACACTCGTATCCTGCTCTTACTTCTTTTACATCATCTTTAAATCTTTTCAGTGATGCCAGTGGTCCATCAAAAATCACGATTCCATCACGTGTAAGACGCACTTTACAGTTTCGTTCAAACGTACCATCCAATACATAAGAACCTGCAATGGTACCAACTCCTGAAGCTTTAAATGTCTGACGCACTTCTGCGTGTCCAAGTACTTTTTCTTCAAATATTGGATCCAGCATTCCTTTCATCGCTGCCTCTACATCCTCAATTGCGTTGTAGATTACACGGTATAATCTTAAATCTACCCCTTCATTATCCGCAATTTCTTTTGCAGTAGTATCTGGGCGAACATTAAATCCAATGATAATCGCATTGGATGCAGATGCTAAAATAACATCCGATTCATTAATTGCACCAACACCACCGTGAATAATCTTAATCACAACTTCATCATTAGACAGCTTAAGAAGACTTTGTTTTAACGCTTCCACAGATCCTTGAACATCGGCTTTAACTACAATGTTAAGTTCTTTTAAGTTTCCTTCCTGAATCTGATTGAATAGATCGTCTAAAGACATCTTTGATTTTGTTTCTTCAAGAAGTTTTGCTTTATTTTGTGCAATAAAAGTCTCTGCAAAGTTTCTGGCTTCTTTTTCTGTCTCACATCCTACAAACACTTCTCCCGCATTTGGAACTCCATTTAATCCTAGAATTTCCACTGGTTGGGATGGACCTGCTTCTTTTACGCGACGCCCTTTATCATCCATCATCGCTCTTACTTTACCATGGGCTGATCCAGCTGCGATGGCATCTCCAACATGTAAAGTTCCTTTTTGTACTAATACTGTAGCTACACTACCTTTTCCTTTATCAAGCTGTGCCTCAATCACAAGACCTCTTGCCTCACGATTTGGATTTGCTTTTAATTCCATTACTTCCGCAGTCAAAAGAATCATCTCAAGTAATTCTGGAATTCCTTCTTTTGTATGGGCTGATACTGGAACAAAAATGGTACTTCCACCCCAGTCTTCTGGAATCAATTCGTACTCTGCAAGTTCCTGTTTTACACGATCAATATTCGCACTTGGTTTATCAATTTTATTTACCGCTACAATAATCTCAATTCCTGCGGCCTTTGCATGATTGATAGCTTCTACTGTTTGTGGCATTACCCCATCGTCTGCTGCAACAACTAAAATTGCAATATCCGTAGAACTTGCCCCTCTCATACGCATTGCTGTAAATGCCTCATGTCCTGGTGTATCAAGGAACGTAATCTTTTCTCCATTAACATCTACAACATATGCACCAATATGCTGTGTGATACCACCTGCTTCGCGGGTTGTTACGCTTGAATGACGAATGGCATCAAGAAGAGAGGTTTTACCATGATCGACATGACCCATAACACAGATAACCGGTGGGCGTTTTACCATAGTTGATTCGTCCTCTTCGTCTTCTTTTAGAAGTTCTTCAATCACATCGACAACTTCTTCTTTTTCACAAAGCACTTCAAATTCCATTGCAATCTCTTCTGCGGTTTCATAATCAATTTCTTGATTAACCGTCACAATTTTTCCCTGAAGGAACAGTTTTTTTACAATGGCTGATGGAACAATCTTCATTTTATCTGCAAGTTCTTTAATTGTAAGAATTTCCGGAATTACAATTTGTTTGATTTGCTCTTCTTGTTTTACCACTGGCTTTGGCTGTGGTTTTTGAACTTCTGCAACTTGTTTTTGTTTTTTGTTACGTCTGCTCTTATTATCAAATCCATTTTCCTTGTATTCTTTTTTCTTGTTATCTTTTTCTTTTTCTTTTGCCTTGTTTCTTTGATTCTTCTGTTGTTCTAATAAAGCAGAAGACAACGACTCGCGGTCATCTCTTCGATTATCTCTACGATTATCTCTGCGATCGTCTCTTTTGTCATTTTGACGAGAAAAAGAGTTATTATCACGAGAACCATTGAAATTTCTATTCTCTCGAGAATTACTTGAAGAACGTTCTCTATACTGGTTATTATTGGATCTGCGATCCTGATTGTCGGAATTTCTGCGCTCATCTCTTGGACCACCATTTGGTCTTCGATTGTCTCGATTACTGAAATTTCTATCATTTCTTTCATTTCTCTCATCTCTTTGACCGCCGTTTGGTCTTCGATCACGATTATTGTTAAATTTCGCTCCTCTTGTCTGAGCATTGCCGTCCTGAGACGCTCCACCTTGTGCGTGAGAAGCCTGTGAACGCTGACTATGCTGTCCTTGATTGTTGGATGATTGAGATCGTTGTCCCTTTCCTTGCATACGAACACCACTCTTAGAATTTTGTGGGCGGAATACTTGAACAATATTTTTCTTCTTTGATCCTTGTTCGTCCGCTTTCTCCATTTTTGCATTTTTTCTTATTTCTTCTACCACGTTATCTTCTAAAGAACTCATGTGACTTTTTACGTCTACATGATTCTTTGCAAGAACATCAATTAGTTCTTTATTTTCCATTCCAAGCTCTTTTGCGAGCTCATGTACTCTCATTTTAGTCATGCTTACTACCTCCATTTATGCAATCGTATTGTCAATTGTGTTAAAATGTTTCTGAATTCCTTTTGCAAATCCTTCGTCCAATATCGCCAGAGATGCACGGAATTCTTTCCCTATTGCATGCCCTAAGGTGTCTTTATCACTATAAAAATAAATTGGAACTTTATAAAATTCACACATATCTTTGAATTTCTTTTTTGTATTGTCTGAGGCGTCAGAGGCTACTATCACAAGTGTAGCCTTTCCAGACTTTACTTCACGTTCTGTCATAAACTCGCCACTTACAACTCTTCCCGCTTTTGTCGCCATTCCGACAAGCGATAAAATCTTATTCTGAGCCAAGTTCATCCATCTCCTTTTCAAGTCTGCTATATACATTCTCAGGAATCGCTTGTTTGAAGGAACGTTCAAGTCCTTTGTTTTTTACAGCTTTTAAAAAACATTGTTTCGACTTACAAATGTATGCTCCACGCCCATTTTTCTTTCCTGTCGTATCTAATACAAATTCCTCTTCTGTTGTACGTAATACACGAATTAGTTCTTTCTTCGGTTTCATCTCACCGCATCCTACGCATTTACGCATCGGTATCTTTTTATTGTTCAATTATTCCACCTCGCATAAGGTTATTATTCGTCAATTTTGGTTTCTTCTTCCTCATAATATGTTTCTTCCATATAATTTGGAGAAAGTTCCCCAGATGCAATTGCCTGGGATTCGCTCTTAATATCAATTTTATATCCTGTAAGGCGTGCTGCAAGTCTTGCGTTTTGTCCTTCTTTTCCAATTGCTAGTGAAAGTTGATAGTCCGGAACAATAACACTTGCTGATTTTTCATCTGGATCTGCCATTACAGAAATAACTTTTGCCGGACTAAGTGCATTTTCAATCAATAACGCCGGATTTTCATCCCAATTTATGATGTCAATCTTTTCTCCTCTTAATTCATTGACAACCGCATTTACTCTTGCACCATTTACACCAACACAAGTTCCTACCGGATCTACATTTTCGTCATTGGATGCAACTGCAATTTTTGTACGAGAACCCGCCTCTCTGGCAATACTTTTAATTTCAACAATTCCATCTCTCACTTCGGTAACCTCTGCTTCAAATAAACGTTTTACAAGTTCTGGATGAGTACGAGATACTAAGATTTTTGGCCCCTTTGTTGTATTTTTTACTTCTACAACATAAAGTTTGATTCTTTCTGTAGGTTTAAATACTTCCCCTTTTACTTGTTCGTTTTCTGTAAGCATTGCATCTGCTCTTCCAAGATCAATACTAATGTTTCTCCCTACGTAACGTTGTACAATACCTGTAACAATATCTTTTTCTTTTTCAAAATACTGATCGTAAACAACTTTTCTTTCTTCTTCCCTTATTTTCTGGAGAATCAGGTTTTTTGCATTTTGTGTTGCGATACGACCAAATGATTTTGACTCGATTGGAATCTGTGCAATATCTCCGATAATAAGTGCTGAATCTATCTTTTCTGCGTCTTCAAGTGAAATTTCGATTGCCGGATCAAACACTTCTTCTACTACTTCTTTTTCAGCATATACGGAATAATCACATGTCTCTCGATTCATAATAATCTTAATATTATCTGATGTTCCAAAATGATTTTTACATGCACTGATCAGAGAATTTTCAATTGCATCCATCATAGTTTCTTTGCTGATATTTTTCTCTTCTTCAAGAATCGTAAGTGCTTCTAATAATTCTGTATTCATTTTCTAATTTCCTCCCAATTTAAAAATCTAAAGCTAAGCGTATAAGCGCAATGTCGCTCTTTTCAAAAATCTGTATGGACTCATCTTCATATTCCAATGTAACTGTTTCTTTATCAAACGCTTTTAAGATTCCTACAAACTCTTTCTGACGATCGATGGCACGATAGGTACGCACCTCTACTTCTTCGCCAAGACTGCGTTTAAAATCTTTTTCTTTTTTCAATGGTCTACCAAGACCTGGAGAACTCACCTCAAAGATATAGCTGTCTTCAATATAATCTTTTTCGTCCAGGATGTCTGAAAATCTTCTGCTAACCATCTCACAATCGTCCACAGTAATTCCACCTGGTTTGTCGATGTATGCTCTTAAGTACCAATTTCCTGCTTCTTTTACGTACTCTACATCTACCAATTCGAACCCAAGTTCTAACATGATTGGTTCTAGCAATTGCTCTGTCTGCTGTTCATATTCTTCTCTTCTTGACACGCTTAACTTCCTTTCTATTCTCTTTCCGCTTTTCGGAAGACTTCTTGTTACTGAAATATTTTTCTACCAACAAAGAAGAGTGAACTCTCGTTCACTCTTCTGCCAGATTCTTATGTAACTATTTGTAGTATAGCACCTTTACACAAAGAATGCAAGGTCTATTCTAGATTTCATATTTTCCGCCTTATTTTTCCCCTTAACTTCGCACTTTTGTCCCTTGCGTATCACGTTTTGCTTGCCTTAATCGATTCAGGAACACTTCTTTTTCTCCAAATGTTACCACAACATTGGTACCATCCTCAAATATATGAACGGTTTCCAACTCATCTTTTTTCTGTAATTTGATCCCTCTTACGCCAACTGCTCCTCGCTTTTTCTCTGGAATCTCAAGAGCTGGGAACTTTAAAAAGTACCCCGTCTTTGTCTGTAATACAATTTGTTTGTCATCCTCTACAACTACAACAGATACCAATTCATCTTGTTCTTGAAGTTTTGTTGCTGCAATGGTTCGTTTGGTCACTTGGAACTCGGACCCTTCTGTTTTCTTGATCATTCCTTGTTTCGTAGCAAAAATCAGTTTTGCAAAGCGCATTTGTTCACTATCAAAAACCGCTATTATCTGCTCTTCGCTACTTAAATAGTTACTTATATTGTCAATCGGAATACCCTTATCTCTAAATTTTCCATACGGTAGATCTAACACTTTTACTTGGTGCATTTTTCCTGTATTGGTAAAAATGCACACCTTCCCTGTATTCAAACAGGAAACCACATATTTATTTTCTTTCTCCGCTGCTTCCTTGTTTCTTTCGTAAACGGAAGTATCGACTGTTTTTGCATATCCAAATCGATCCATAAGGAACACCACTTCCTGCTCCTTGACCTTATTTTCTTCAAACACCGCTTCCGCTGCGTTTTCAATCGAAGTTTTACGTTTTCTTCCATATTCTTTTTTGTATCCATCCAACTCTGACATGATCAATGATGCCATGGAGTCATAGTTATTTAAAATATCTTGATAACTGGCGATGTTTTTCACTGTTTTCTCATGTTCTATTTTTAATGCCTCTACTTCTAAACCAATTAATTTGTAAAGACGCATTTCCAAAATCGCTGTGGCCTGCTTTTCTGTAAAGCGAAGCTTAGATGCCATTTTTTGTGAAATTTTTGATTTAAAGGTGATTGGTTCTGTGATTCCGTTGATCAGGCAATCTTTCGCGTCTTTCATGGACTTACTTCCACGAAGGATCTCTATAATAAGATCAATCACGTCACAGGCTTTTATTAAACCTTCTTGTACTTCCTGTTTGTCCAACTCTTTTGCAAGAAGTGTTTTATATTTTCTGGTGGTCAGTTCAAATTGAAAATCTACATGATGTTCGATAATTGCTTTCAACCCAAGTGTTTCTGGTCTTCCGTTTGCTACAGCAAGCATATTGACCCCAAAAGTATCTTCCAACCTTGTTTTTTTGTAAAGCATGTTGGTAAGATTTTCTACATCTGCACCCTTCTTCAACTCCAACACAATTCGAATTCCATCCTTTGAGGACTGATTGGATATATCAACAATATCACTTGTCTTTTTCGTCTCTACAAGATGATAGACATCATTTAAAAATTTTCCAATTCCTGCACCAATCATCGTATATGGAATTTCAGTGATAACCAATTGCTTTTTACCACCCTTTAAATCCTCTACTTCTACCCTGCCTCGAAGTTTTATTTTTCCTTGTCCCGTTTCATAAATGGATAAAAGGTCATCTTTATTGACAACAATCCCCCCTGTCGGGAAATCCGGTCCCTTTACATATTTCATGAGTTGTTTCGTACAAATATCCCCATTTTTCATATATGCCTTAACCGCATCAATGACTTCTCCAAGGTTGTGGGTAGGAATACTGGTGGCCATTCCGACAGCAATCCCTTCTGCTCCATTCACTAGAAGATTTGGGATACGCACCGGAAGTACAATGGGTTCTTTCTCTGTTTCATCAAAGTTAGGTCCAAAATCAATTACATTTTTATCAAGGTCTGATAAATATACTTCTTGCGTAAATTTCGCGAGGCGCGCCTCTGTATAACGCATCGCAGCCGCACCATCTCCTTCAATAGATCCAAAATTTCCATGTCCGTCTACAAGCACCATTCCTTTTTTAAATTCCTGTGCCATAACAACTAATGCCTCGTATATGGAACTGTCTCCATGAGGATGGTATTTACCCATGGTGTCTCCCACAATTCTTGCGCATTTTCGATAGGGTTTATCGTATCGTATTCCCAATTCATGCATATCATACAACGTTCTTCTTTGTACTGGCTTTAAACCGTCTCTAACATCCGGAAGTGCTCTTGCAATAATTACACTCATGGCATAGTCAATGTACGATTTTTTCATAACATCCGAATACTCGGTTCGGATGATCTGTGCTTCATTTCTATCCATTCTTTCTGTCTCCTATTATATATCCAGCTCCGCATCTGTGGCATGTTCGTAAATAAACTGTCTTCTAGGTGGAACCTCTGTGCCCATTAACATTTCTGTCACTCCCGACGCCATACGAGCATCTTCAATTTCCACTAATTTCAAAAGTCTTGTGTCCGGATTTAATGTTGTTTCCCACAATTGATCCGGATCCATTTCTCCAAGTCCTTTATATCGCTGAAGAGTAAATCCCCCTTCATGAGTTTTTCGATATTTTTCTAACGCTTTATCATCGTATAGGTATTCTTCCTTTCCTTTTTTCGGCATTGCTTTATAAAGCGGCGGCATTGCAATGTAAATATGTCCTTCGTAAATCAGCTCCGGCATAAATCGATAAAAAAGTGTTAGAAGAAGTGTTGAGATATGCGCACCGTCTACATCCGCATCTGCCATAATAATAATTTTGTTATAGCGCAGTTTTGTAATATCAAAATCATTTCCATAGCCTTCTGAAAATCCACATCCAAACGCATTGATCATTGTCTTTATTTCCGCATTTGCAAGCACTTTGTCAATGCTGGCCTTCTCTACATTTAATATTTTACCTCGAATCGGAAGAATCGCCTGATACATTCGATTTCTCGCAGATTTTGCAGACCCACCGGCAGAATCTCCCTCTACAATAAAAATCTCACATTGTTCGGCATCTCTGCTTTCACAATTTGCCAATTTCCCATTGCTGTCAAAGGAATATTTTTGTTTTGTAAGAAGATTGGTTTTTGCCTTTTCTTCTGTTTTCCTAATCTTCGCTGCTTTTTCTGCACAAGAGAGCACTTTCTTTAACGTATCTAAGTTTCGGTCAAAATACAGAACCATCTCGTCACCAGTAACTTTTCCAGTCGCCTTGGCAGCATCTGGATTGTCTAGTTTTGTCTTTGTCTGTCCTTCAAATCTAGGATCCGGATGTTTGATCGATACAATTGCAGTCATTCCATTTCGTATGTCCGCACCAGTGAAATTAGCATCCTTTTCTTTTAAAATTCCAATTTCCCTTGCATACTGGTTCATAAGTGTGGTGAAAGTGGTTTTAAATCCTGTCAAATGGGTTCCACCTTCTGCATTGTAAATATTGTTACAAAATCCAAGAACATTTTCGTGAAATTCATTCACATACTGCAGTGCAATTTCTACTTCGATTCCATCCGCCTCTCCTTTAAAATAAATAGGCTCATGGATCCATTCTTTTTTGTGATTTAAATCTTTGATAAAACCTACAATACCATCTGGTTCTTGATATTCAATATGTTCTTGTGATCCCGCCCTTTTATCATCGAAAATTATGGTTAGTTTCGGATTTAAATATGCGGTTTCATGGAGGCGACTTTTTACCTCTTCCGCCCGAAATTTTGTTTTTTCAAAAATCGTATCATCTGGCAGGAAATTAACTTTTGTTCCTGTCTTTCGTGTTTTTCCAATAATTGGCAGGAGTCCATTTTCCAATTCAATAACTGGTACTCCACGTTCAAATCGATCGTGATGGATTGCCCCTTCTCGACTGACTTGTACATCCATGTAAGTAGATAATGCATTTACAACAGAAGAACCAACGCCATGAAGTCCACCACTCGTTTTATAGGAAGAATCGTCAAATTTCCCCCCTGCATGCAAGGTGGTATACACAATTCGTTCTGCTGACACTCCTTTTTTATGCATTCCTACCGGAACACCTCTTCCGTTGTCTTCAATAGTTGCAGAACCATCTTTTTCTAAAGTTACTTGTATTTTCGTACAATATCCGGCAAGATGCTCATCTACCGCATTGTCTACAATTTCGTAAATCAGATGATTTAACCCTTTCGTAGACACACTTCCTATGTACATTCCCGGTCGCTTTCTTACCGCCTCTAATCCTTCCAATACAGAAATACTATCTGCATCATATGTATTTTTATTTCCCATACTCATTCTCCTCTTTACGCATATCCCCTATCTTATCATAGTTCACTCAAGGGTTCAATAAACGAATTAATTTGTAAGAACATACTGTAGCACATCTGCCAGTGGTTCCATTGCATTTTTCATTTCCTGCACTGTATTGGTTTGTGCTCCTGCTTCGATCAACAAGGATTTTGGAAGCAAATGTTGATTATATCGGTATCCTCTAAGATAAATTCGTCTTGCAAATCCAGGATACATTTTTTCCGTTGCCAATTCCATCTGAAGGGAAAGCGCCAGATTATCCTGAATATATGGGTTAGAAAGATAATTGATTTCTCCATTAATTCTTGTTTTACTAAGACCATTAAAATACATGATTTTTGCAGTAGGCTTCCCGTTTACCTCTGTCACAAGGTGGGTACCTTCTGCCACTCCGTCTCTATGAAGGTCAATGACAACTTCTATACTTGGATTTGCCTCTAAAATCGATTGTGCTGCTTCCATAGATACTTCGTATGCCATGCTGCGATCTAATTTCCCGTCTATAATATCATACACCCCTTTGTCATGTATGGTTTCAATTCCTTTTTTATTCAACAATTCACACAAATAGTCTCCCACTCCTACAATGGTCGTGGAGGGATCTCCCTGCACCGAATCTGCAAATGCCTCCTGCGAATGTGTATGATAGATCAACACTTTCGGCCCTTTGGTGTTTGTATCGATTTTCATACTTTTTCCGAGAAGTTCATCTACATTAAATTCTTCCGGCTCCGCCATGGTAGAACTATCCACCGTATAAAACGTGCCAATCAAGTAATTAAAATCCCTAAGTCGCTCAATAGACATATCAATCGGCGAATGATCTTGAGCCACTAGATTTTCCAATCGTTCGATGGAGTCATCTCCCACTAATTTTCCATTTTCATCAATGCTATTTTCATCGTTTGCTTGTTCTTCTAGAATTTTTGCGATCGTTTCATCGTCTTCTTTTACGGATTGTATTTTGTTTTTTTGTTCCACATAACTGGCCGCCGGAATAAACGCCAATGCCTTTTTCTTCATCCAATGCTCCGTTTGTTCTTTCTCTTCCTCTTCTTGATAGGCAACTCCTGGCATATACAATTTTTCTGCAGATTGTTGTAAATATTTTTGACTTTTATGAAAAAAATAGCTTCCCACCTTTTGTTGTGTGTCTTTATGTATCGGTTTGACAAGGAGTGCTCCTAGTATCAACAATTCGATTCCTATAATTATTGTACGCTTCATATCATGCCTTCTTTCACTTTCTTACAATCAGCTGCCCATTATTTCTTTTTTCATATATATGGGCAGCTTGTTATGTTTATGCTGGAACTTCGTTTGCAAAAAGGAGATTTAAGGCTTCCGAAATTGTAAAACTAATTTGCCGGATCATTTCATCCACATCTTTTGGTGTTACAAACATTCCGTTTAAATGTGGTGAAATCATATTTTTGACAAGTTCATATTTTTCAGCATCATTATATGTTTTTAAAACCTCTCCCACTCCCTTTAAAAGTTTTGATTCTTCCATGGAATGCATCAAATTTTCCATCGCATCACTTACAATGGTTGCCGCATCCACCACAGTCGGCACGCCAATGCCAATCACCGGAACTCCGATGGTTTCTTTCGTCAACCCACCTCTTCGATTGCCAATTCCTGTTCCCGGATGAATCCCTGTATCTGCTATTTGTATGGTTCTGTGCAATCTTCTTGTATTTCGTGCGGCTAATGCGTCCACTGCAATTACCAGATCTGGTTTGATCTGATCGACTACTCCTTTTATAATTTCCACAGTTTCCATTCCAGTTTGCCCCATGACCCCCGGTACCAGGGCGCTGATTTGATTGGCACTTTCCAGTCCCATAGCGTACTTTCCATACTCTTTCACTATATGCCTTGTAACTGCTAAGTGATCCACCACCTCTGGTCCCAATGAATCTGGTGTCACTTGACGATTTCCAAGCCCTACAATAAGAACAGAAAGTTCCTGTTTACAAGGCAACGCTAATTCTGCAATGAGTTCTGCAAGATAGGACGCGACTTGTTTTGAAATTTCTCTATGATACTCCTCATCTGGTACAGCCATATTAGGCGCTTCCAGTGTAAGATAGGTTCCAGCAGGCTTACACATGATTTTTGCCCCGTTTTCTGTTTCAATTTTTACTTTCGTAATTTGAATTTCATGCTCTGCGTCATAACTTTCCTCTAAAATTACTCCCGGAACTTCCACATGATCTGATTCAAATCGCTCTTTTTCCTCTAATGCAAGATCTGTTCGAATATTATATCTGTCCAACATTTCATAAACCACACCTTTCCTTGAAATATTTTTCATTTATTCCTATTTTTTGCAATATTTTAGGAAATATGTATTGACAATATACCTTACGTATCTTAAAATGAATGAGTATGTTCCGTTGAAACGTCCGTGTCCGTGTCCGCATCAACGGAAGCACAATAACAATTTGAATTTAACATATATTTGGAGGTGTACAGATTGGCTAACATTAAATCTGCTAAGAAAAGAATTTTAGTAAGCGAAACAAAGACTGCTAGAAACAAAGCAATCAAATCAAGAGTTAAGACTGCTGTAAAGAAGGTTGACGCAGCTGTTCTTGCAAAAGACGTTGAAGCAGCAAAAGTTGCATTAAAGGCCGCTATCGTTGAAATTACAAAAGCTGGTTCAAAAGGAGTTTACCACAAGAACACAGTTTCTAGAAAGATTTCCCGTTTATCAAAAGCTGTAAACGAGATTGCTTAATTTTTAATTATAGACATTTTTAAAACATCCATTCCCGTCAAATGGATGTTTTTTTATTTACAAAGAGCATATCTAAAAAGCAGTTGACTATCGAAATCAACTGCTTTTACCTTTATAAAGGAATTCTTTATTGAACATCTGCGTATCCATTTGGATTAGATGACTGCCATCTCCAAGAATCTGCGCACATTTCATCAATTCCGCGCTCAGCTACCCAGCCAAGTTCCTCTTTTGCTTTTGTTGCATCACAGAAACATGCTGCAATATCACCTGCACGACGTGGTTTAATCTGATAAGGAATTTCCTTTCCACATGCCTTTTCATAAGCTTTCACAACATCTAACACGCTGTATCCTGTTCCGGTACCAAGGTTGTAAATATGAACGCCTTTTCCTTCTTTTGTTTTTAATTTTTCAACTGCTTTCACATGGCCTACAGCAAGATCCACTACATGAATATAATCACGTACACCAGTGCCATCATGGGTATTATAATCATCTCCAAACACTCCAAGACAATCTAATTTTCCAACTGCAACTTGTGCAATGTATGGAACAAGATTATTTGGAATTCCCTTTGGATCTTCTCCAATGGTTCCTGACTTATGCGCACCAATTGGATTGAAGTAACGCAGAAGCATTACATTCCACTCTGGATCCCCTACATGAAGATCTGTAAGAATCTGTTCCAGCATACCTTTTGTTTGTCCGTATGGATTTGTAATCTTTCCTTTTGGACAATTCTCTGTAATCGGAATTTCTGCTGGATCTCCATAAACCGTTGCTGAAGAACTAAAAATAATATTCTTACATCCATGTTTTCTCATAACATCACAAAGAATTAACGTCCCTGTAATATTATTATGGTAATATTCCAACGGCTTCTCAACCGATTCTCCAACTGCTTTGAGTCCCGCAAAATTGATAACTGTCTCAATTTCTTCATTTTCAAAAATCTGTTCTAGATCCTCTCTGTTTAGAAGATCTCCTTTGT
Source organism: Ruminococcus sp. (assembly GCA_020024635.1). Classification (GTDB taxonomy): domain Bacteria; phylum Bacillota; class Clostridia; order Lachnospirales; family Lachnospiraceae; genus JAHHTM01. The sequence continues at coordinate 4,092 of JAHHTL010000016.1, read as the reverse complement.
AGAATTTTAAGGTTTTTCCTGTGATTTTCTCAACTCGTTCCAAAGCCACTTCACTGGAATTGGAAAGATTATCTACTACTACTACCTCATACCCTCTGTTGAGCAGTTCAACACATGTGTGACTCCCAATATACCCTGCTCCACCTGCTACTAAAATTGCCATACCTTGCCATCCTTTCTCTCTTAGATTAATCCCACAAATGTTGTGGGTATATCCCATCATTCTTCATACGCACTATAGCATCTACTACACTTTGCTTATCCTCTTTGTATGTAATTCCATACCATTTGTCTGTTGATTCAAGTACCTTTACAGTGGCTTTCTTCTCTCGAATCAAATCTCCTACAACAGATGGGAGAAAATATTCGCACTTTAATGGATTCTTTTCTAGATTTTCCTCTAGAAATTTTGAAAAACGTTGATCCAACTCTTGAAGCATACTCGCTGTAAATCCAAACATATTTAAGGAACAAATGCAGTCTGGATCAATCTTTGTGTATGTATCTCCGCCATCTTCTGAGAAAGCCGTGCCTCCCTCATATTTCACAATATGGGTACGTTCTGTAATCCCTGTAAGATAATCGTCTTCATCTGTCTGACAAATCCCTCTTGATACAGAACCATTGTCTGTAAGTGTATTTTTCAAGTGATATCCAACCATAGCATATCGGTATATCTTGTCATCCTCATGCTCAGACAGATATGTATAAATAGCTGACAATGCATGAACCCCATAGTAGTCATCCGCATTAATGACCGCAAATGGTCCATCTACAACATCCTTACAGCTAAGAATTGCATGTCCTGTACCAAATGGCTTTACACGGTTTTCCGGAACACTATATCCCTGTGGAAGATTTTCAAGCTTTTGATAGACATACTCTACTTCCATCAATTTACTGATCCGGTCCCCAATTCTTTTTCTAAATTCTTCTTCATATTCTTCTCTGATAATAAAAATCACTTTATCAAAACCAGCTCTCTTGGCGTCATAAATGGAAAAATCCATAATAATATGCCCTTGTTCATCGACTGGATCAAGCTGCTTTAAGCCACCATATCGGCTTCCCATACCGGCTGCCATAATTACGAGTACCGGCTTTTTCATAAAAATACACCTCTTTCCTAATTCATTATATTTCTAGGATATTATAGCATAAACTACTCTTTCTTGGAATATAAAATCTTGCTTCTTGCTTTCATAATCTTGCTTCTCTCTTTTATCTTTGCGCCTCGATTTTTTCAGCAAGATCATTTAAATACACCCATCGCTCCATTTTATTTTCTAATTCTAATTCCACGTTTTCTTTTTCTCCCATTAACTCTGATAATCTTACTGAGTTTGTAGCATTTTCTAAAATTTGCTGCTCCAACTTTTCAATTTTCTCTTCCAGCTCTGCAATCTGTTCATCTATAGTGTCGTATTCCCTTTGTTCATTGTAAGTAAATTTTAATTTTACAGGTGCATTTTGTTTCCATTCTTTTTTTCCGCCCTTTTTTTGTCGGTTCAACCCTTCCTGTACTTTCATCGCTGATGATTGTTCACGTTTCAATGCATCGAGGTAATCTGTATATCCGCCTTCATATTGCTTTAAACTTCCATCCTCTTGAAAAGCAAAAATTCGTTCCACCACATTATCAAGAAAATAACGATCATGAGACACCGTAATAACAATCCCCGGAAAACTATTTAGGTAATCTTCAAATATCGTAAGGGTCGGAATGTCCAAATCATTGCATTCATCAATCAAAATACAATTTGGAGCTTCTTGAAGAATCCCCAATAGATAAAGTCGTTTCTTTTCTCCACCAGAAAGTTTCTCGATCGGTGAATATTGCATATCCGGCGTAAATAGAAATCTTTCTAACATCTGAGACGCTGTAATCCTTCCTTGCTTGGTAGGAATATATTCCGCAATATCTTTTACATAGTCAATCACTCGCATCCCTTCATCCATTTCTGGAACTTCTTGTGCAAAATAGCCGATTTTCACCGTTTCTCCGATTTCAATTTTTCCTTCGTCCGGAGTTACTTCTCCTGCAATCATTTTGATCAAGGTTGATTTTCCACATCCATTTGGTCCTACGATACCAACTCGCTGATTTTTTAAAACAATGTAATTAAAATCTTTGATCAGAACTCTTCCATCATAACACTTAGATACATGACTTAACTCAATTGTTTTCTTTCCCATTCTACTTTCTATCGATTCTAATTCCACATTCTGGGGTTGCACAGGCGTTTTTCCATTTTTCAGTGCTTCTAATCGCTCAAGTCTTGCTCTTTGCTTGGTACTTCTTGCCCGGCATCCGCGTTTTGCCCATTCTAGTTCCATTCGAAGCACACTTTTCCTTTTGCGGTCACTTGCAAGAAGCATCTCTTCTCTTTGTGCTTTCATTTCAAGAAACTTTGAATAATTTGCTTCATAAGAATAAATTTTTCCATAACTTAATTCCAAAATCTTATTGGTAACTTTATCAAGAAAATAGCGATCGTGCGTAACCATAAGCACAACGCCTTTGTATCGATTCAAATACTCCTCTAACCAAATCAACATTTGCTCATCTAGGTGGTTTGTAGGCTCATCTAAAATTAAAATATCTGTATCTTCCAAAAGAATCTTTGCAAGTGCGGCTCTTTTTTTCTGTCCACCTGACAAATATTCTATCGATTGTTCCTGATGAGTTAACCCAAGCGTATTTAAAATGCTTTTCGCTTTACTACGCATAGTCCAGTCTTCTGCTTTTTGATCTGACAGCACAAAATCAAGTACTGTAACGCCCTTTGGAAATGACTGCGACTGTGGAAGATAACCGAATTTAATTCCATTTTGCATAATGACATTTCCTTGATCCGGTTCTTCTTGTCCTGCGATAATGCGAAGCAGCGTCGTTTTTCCCGTCCCGTTAATTCCAACGATTCCTATTTTATCCCCTTCCTGAATTCCACAAGAAACATCATCAAAAATTATTTTTTCTCCATATATTTTACTGATATGCTCTAAATTGAGTATATTCATATCGAGTACTCCTCCCTTTTATGCAACAAATAACATGTATTTTTATTTTATATAGTGTACCATGTTTTTTTATTCGAGAAAAGTTTTCTTATCATTTTATATTTTTTTACGTCCTCACTTGAGAAAAACGATAAAGCGTTGTACTATGTTATAGACACCCTAATATTGATTAAGGAGGTACTATAATGAGCGACACCAAAAATCTAAATCCCGATTTTGCTCCAGATTTTGAAGTTACTTTTGAAGAAGAATTACCTTTCACCTACGACATTGATTCGGATTCAAATGATTATACGGAGCAACTCGATGCAGATACTTTCGATGACTCTGACTTTTACAACACCAATGAGGAAGATTCTTATATATACGAAGCAGCTGAATACGAAGAGATCGATAATGAGCCCTCGAGCTACTATAGAGAAAAGCAGGATTATGTAACCCCGAAAAAGAAGCGTTATGGTACAAAAAACATTTATAAAACAGCCTATCGCGTCATAAGAGTTGTATCCGCAATGATTACAGCAGGGACCTTTTTCTTTCTTTTTTTGGGCTTTTGGCGCGGATGTGCCCCATACGGTGATCCTCTTACTATAATGACTGAACAAAATTATACACTTGCTACTTATTTTGCGTTTGCTTTTATCGTTTTATTTTACGAATTCATTGTCTTCTTTTGGTCCCTTACAAAGGTTAAATTCAAAGTAAATGGAAAAACATACCGCGAAGATCATGGTAGAGGCCTTACTTCTTTTATTTTCCTTTATATTGCCTCTTACATTGCATTTCTTTTGTGCAGTTTTTTGCCGGAACACTTAGAATTAGGGAGCTACAATTTTCTAAATGGTCTAAGAGGTGCTTTGGATGTTTTTGGATCCATGCACAACGTACTACTGGGTCTTTGCGTAGCAGGTGTTGCGTCCTGTATCGCCCGAAAACATATGTCATAAATAAAAAAGCGATTCAAAATGGAAAAAAGACTTCCCATACCGCATAACGGTCTGAGAAGTCTTTTAACTTTAATCTATTTTAGATTTTATATTAAAATTTACCAGCTTTTGCTGCTTCTTCTAC
>JAHHTL010000015.1 GCA_020024635.1 Ruminococcus sp. | reverse complement strand
TTAAGTCCTGGTTTTGTTTTACGACAGGATGGTACAAATGAACTGTCGGTCTTTTGAACTTCTAAACTTTATCACAAGTTTATATAAATGTCAAATTAATAAGTTTCACACTTCCTATGTACCGCCTTTGAAGTTCGTTGAGTATGCAGCAGGAGAGCATGGTTTTTCTGCTTCCCTTAGTTTTTGAGAAAAGAGATCGTCCTATATTTTTATCTTGGAAATTTTCGTGATTTCCTATACAATAATGGTATAAATCTGTGATAAAGAATAAAGCTTCAGAGGAGAATATAGTAATGAAAAAAACAACGATAGCAGAGTGGAGACGCTTTTCTCCCATAAAAAAAATATTGCTTTTAGGCGGATATGGATTTCTCGTTTTAGCGGTAATTATTTGGATGTTGGAGTCTTTGACGGGAATGTTTGATATGGGAGTAAATCGTTTGGTAGTTTTCATTTTTAGTATCTTCTGTGGAACAATCTGTATTTTTTCCTGGAAGCCGATGTGGAAATATTTAAAAACAAAGCAAATTAGTATGCCGATTCTCACAGATTTGTTCAACAGTCAGGAAATCGAAGCACTATTGCAAGGAGAAGAATTTACTCCGATTGATGAATTAAATGGTAGTGATATTAGGTATTGTCACTTTAAGGAAAGTCAGAACTGGTTTCAGTTTCGGAAATACTATTTATCAAAGCAATTATTGTTTGCGGTGTCGCTACATACATACGCCCCACCTGGTATCAGGAAACATGAATGTACAAAATTGAACGTATTAGGAGTCAATGGAAAAGAACTGAAATTGCATATAGGAACTGTGATCGGGAAGAAAGAGATAAAAGACATTCTGAAATATATGCTGGAGGAAGGGCACATTCAAAGCAATTCCATGAGTTTTAAAACACAGTTGCAAGAGGCATTTGAAGAAGAAAAAAAGAAATATCCAGATACAAAAAACTTTATTAAAAACCTTGCAAAAGATGCACAAGAATTTAAAAATATGGTAGTAAGAAATCTTCCTTTAGATAAAAAGAAGAGATATTATTATGAACATCTAGGCAATATGAAGTTGCTGAAGACAGGGAAAATTGCGGGTGTAAAGAGAAATGGATTTATCAGATTTTATGATAAGGCAGTAGAATTTGAGGTTTGGAGCGAAAGAATAAAAACAATCTGGGTGAAAGAACAGGGAAAGACACGAAATATTCCAGTAGAAAGATATCCATTTTTATATATGACAGAAACAATTCCGCAGGAATATGGATTTTTAGATGAAAATGGGAATGAAAAATCCACAATGAAGTTATCAGAAAAGTCAGATAATTAATATGATAGATAAAATAAAAGAGAAAGTTAAAATATAAAATGCAAATAGCTTGACAAATAAAAAATAATGTGATATTATTAAGTCAATCCAAAAGAGAAGAAAAGATATAAAATATCTGAAGGACATACATAGATGTTCGCCGAATTTGGAAATGATTGTTAAGGAGGGAAAGGTCCCATGGACAGTGAAACATCAGTTATAAATCAATATGTTAGTGGTATGGTAAATGGAAGTTCCTGCAATGAGAAGACCTTTACCAGAAGATAGAAGTTATCCAGTATAAGAAGAATGAAATGATTTGATCGGAGAGTTGGAAAGCTGGATATGGTAGATAGGTTTAACATTTACATGCATATTGAATAGTAGATACCACATATAGCGAAATTTCCTGATATGTGTAAAGAAACATAAAAGGATTATCAATTTATTAGAAAGAAATTTTAGGATAAATAGATACCAGAAGCGAAAAGCGGATGGGTTGAGTTATAGATTGATTTGTATATTGAAGAAGAGGAGGTTTGATTAGCACCAGTTAGTTGAACGGACGAGTGTCAATAAGCAAATAGGTAAAGGTCTAGCAGGAATATAATCTAGGATGTGCCTCCGATATGGATATAATAAAAAGAATTAAGTATAGAGAGAATTAAATATAACAAAGAAGTGCTAGGACAAACGTTCTAGCACTTCTTTTGTTGTGATAAACCATCTTTTTTTGCTTTGTAGGTCATGAATTGATCCGACTGTGTTTGTAGGAAAGATTCAATAAGGGAAACGATTACAGTTTCCAGTTTGTTGCAAGTTCACGTTGTTTGACAAAACGTTTATAGAGTCCGTCTATGGACATAAGCTCTTGATGTGAACCTTTTTGAATAATTTTTCCATGATCTAATACAAGAATTTGATCCGCATTTTGTACGGTTTTTAACCGATGTGCAATCATAATAATGCTTTTATGTTTGGTCAGCTCATTGATTGCACCTAAAAGTTCTTGCTCATTTTCAGGGTCAACGTTTGCGGTTGCTTCATCTAAAATAATGATGGGAGCATCTTTCATGATCGCTCTTGCAATGGACAGGCGTTGCCGTTCTCCACCAGAGAGAGAACCCCCATTTTCTTGAATGATCGTGTCGTAACCATCAGGGAGTGCTACAATAAAATCATGGCATCTGGCTTTTTTTGCGACAGCAATGACTTCTTCCATGGATGCCTCTGGTTTTCCAAAACGAATATTATTTGCGATTGTATCTTTAAAGAGATAAACGTTTTGAAATACAAAGCTGAAGTTCTTCATAAGAGCATCCATGTCGTATTCTTTGATATTTCGTCCGCCTAATGTAACGGTGCCGCGATCCACATCCCAAAATCGAGAAAGTAGATGGCATAATGTTGTTTTTCCGCCTCCAGAAGGGCCTACAATTGCTGTTGTTGTATTTGGCGGGATTACAATAGAAAGGTCATCGATAATTTTTTTCTGATCATATGCAAAATCAATATGGTCTGCTTTCAGTTCAAAATTAGAAGGAGAAATATCTTCTCCATCGATTTTCATCATAGGAACTTCTAAAATATCATTAGCCTGTTTGACACATAGATCAACTACACGAAGCAAGCTGGAATAATTTCCTGCTTTTTCTAATCCTTCTAACATGAGAAAAGAGCAGATTAATAACATGATACAATGAAAAAGAGTCATCGTATTTTGCGTATAAAAAGCGAGTGCCAAAATGGAAATTCCAGTAACAATTAATTTTGCAATCAAATTTTGGAGTGTCATATAAGGAACAAGAAGCAGTTCTAACTCTGTATTTGCTTTTGCATTTTGATCAATCGCGGATTCCAATGTTTGGTTGTATTTTCCGGATAAGTGGTAGGATTTTACTTCTGCGATTCCCTTGATGTATTCCAACACTTTTTCAACAAGGACAGAATCTGCGTGTACCTTTTTTTCAGAGCAAGCTTGGGCGGCTTTTTGCATACGAGTGTTTACAAAAAGATATACACACAAACCACACACAATAAATAGTCCGATTCTAACATCAAAGAGAAAGGTAATGATGGTAATAACAGCGGTTAAAAAGATGCCACTTGTAACAAGCATTACCACTCGGGTGCCAACGTCAGAAAGATTTTCCATTGTATTAGTGACAACGGAAGTGATTTTACCTAAACTATTTTTATTAAAATATCCCATAGGGAGATAACGCATATGTTCTGCAATCTCCATACGTTTTTCTGCAGCAGTTCCGTATCCGGCTTCGGTCTGCAGCATAGTTGACTGATAATTGATAAGAGAGGAGCCTAGAATCGATAAGAGCATGATTCCAAAGCTTGTAAAAATAGTAGAATTGGTGATTGTTTCCTGAAAGATTGCGGTTAGCATTACGGCAGTGGCTGAAATTTTGAGCACTCCAAACAAGGAAGAAAAAACACCAAGAACAATGGAAATATAAAATTTTTTCCGATTTACCTTGTTGCAAAATTTAAAAAATTGTTTAAACGTTTGAAACATATACGTCACCTCCAGATAAACGGTCTTTTACAGACACATGTGCATTCCATAGATTTCTATAAAGAGGGCAGGTACGAAGTAGGGATTCGTGAGTTCCTTTCCCGCTGATAGTTCCCTGATCCACTACTACAATCTGATCGGCGTTTGTAATTGTGGAAAGACGGTGGGCAATGACGATGAGTGTTTTTCCTTGCACAAGCTTTGCGACAGAAGCTTGGATCAATGCTTCATTTTCCGGATCAGTATAGGCAGTCGCTTCATCAAGAATAATAATTGGAGCGTTTTTTAAAATGGCGCGGGCAATACATATGCGTTGTTTTTCTCCACCTGACAAATGTTCGCCACCTGTTCCAACCATGGTATCAAAACCGTGTTCAAGGCTCATAATAAAATCCCAGCATCCGCAGTCTTTTGCAGCTTGTTCCACCTGTGCATCGGTTGCATTTAAATTTCCCATGCGTATGTTTTCGCGAATGGTATGATCAAATAAAAAATTATCTTGAGAAACATAGGCTACCAGTTTGTAGTACTGTTCGGAAGAAAGATTACGGATATCGATACCACCGATTTGTATGGCTCCGTCTTTTACATCCCAAAAGGATGCGATTAATTTTGCGATGGTGGATTTTCCACTACCGGATGGACCAACGAGTGCAGATACAGTTCCCTCTTTAAAGGTAAGATCAATGCCGTGAAGGACTTCCGTTTCATTGTATCCAAAATGAACTTGATCTAAGGTAATAGTATGGTTTTTCAGTTCTTTTGGAGTTGCTTTTGGGCGTGGCATTTCTTGGGCTTCCAGAATGGATGTGACTTCAGAAATAATGGTACTTAGTTTTGCAATATCGTCGCTAAAGGTCATGCAGTTTAAAATAGGGGTAATCAGCCCCATAGCAAGAATGATCACAAAAATAAAATCTGTTACTGCTAAAGAATGATTTCGAACAAGTAATCCACCGATTGGAAGAACGCAGATCAATGTGGCAGGCATAATATTCATGGAAAATGTAAAGAAAATATTGTTTTTGCGCATCCAGTCTACATAACTGGCGGCACCTTCTTTTGTAGCGGCTACAAATTTTTCATAGGAACTTTTGGCTTTTCCAAATACTTTGATCACTTCAATACCACCAATATATTCTACAGCAGTGTCATTTAAATTTTTTGTTGCTCGTATCGCTCGATTGTAATTTTTTTCATAACCAATCATCATGCACATGAAACAGAGCATACCAATAGGAAACGTAATTAAGGAAACCAGTGCCATTCGCCAATCAATATAAAACAGATAAACTAAGGTGGCTAACACTGCACAAAGATTTCCGGTCAACTCTGGAATCATGTGGGCAAGAGTGGTTTCTATGCTGTCAATTCGTTCTACAAGAATATTTTTTAAGTTTCCTGAGCCCAATTGTTGTACGTTTCCAAGAGGCATTCTCTCTAGCTTCCGTAATCCTTGCTTGCGGATGTTGGCAAGCACACGAAAGGTTGCAACATGGGAGCAAGAAGTAGACAGGCCATGAAATACAACACGTAAGACCCAGGCTCCTGTTAGGATCAGTAAATGGATTAAATAGCTATGAAAATTTTGATTGTTTTGAAGTAGTTTCTCAATGATTTGTGCAATCATCACAAAGGGAATCATTTGGCAAAGTGCTCCGATAATGGCACAAATCACACTAATAATGTAGAAGTTTCGTTTCTGCCCTGCAAATTCCATAATCCAGGAAAAGGCACTTTTTTTTTGCTTCATTTCTTTTCCTCCTTTTTGGTTTGATGATGAGATGAAAGTTAAAGTTAGTTTAAACTAACCGAAGGGTAAAAATTTTAGGGCTTTAGAACCCTAGAATTTTCTGCCATCCAGCTTCATAAAATTGAATAAGTTGTTTGCTGTATTCTGCCGCCTGCTCTCTTGGAATTTTATGCATAACCATTTCAAAATAGGCACAAAACATACCACTTGTCAGCATGTGTTCAAGCTGTGGGTGTATCGTGTTCATAGCAATTCCAGTTTGATGCATGGTTTCTGAAAAATCGTGGGTGGCATCGCAGTCCATTTGTGTCAGATCGTGAATGAGGTTTTCATAAGGGGTTCCCTCCGCAGAACACAAAATTAGCTGAAACGCTTCAAAATTGTCATAAATGTAATCTGTCATGTGTGACATTTCAATTATCGTGTATTCCACCGTTTTTGTGCGTTGGTCTTCGGGAGACAGTTTATGAAAACCATCTAGAATGGACTGGTACATGTTTAGAAGATGGTCATAATGCTCCTTTACCAAAGCATCGAACAATTCTTCTTTGCTCTTAAAATAGCCATAAAAAGCGCCAGTGGTCACTCCAGCTTGTCTGACGATGTTTCGTAAAGAAGCTCCTTGAAATCCTTTCTGAAGAAATTCCTGATATGCAACTGTTAAAATCTTCTCTAAAGTACTACGCTCGTTATTTCTCATAAATTCCCTTCTGTTTGTATTGTAACAATGTTATATAACACTGTTATAATACCACTGAAAAAAAGAAGTGTCAATAGGATTCATTTTAGGTTTTAAATTTTGAGAAGATGGGAATACTGACATTTAGATATAAAAAGATCAATAAGGAGAAATGTAGATATGAAAAAGACAATTATTACAGCTATGATGATTTTTTCTATGCTATCCACAATACTAACAGGATGTGGACAGAAAAAAATGGAGCAAGGGTTCAAAGAAACCAAGGACAAAGTAGAGTCAGATATGAAAGAAACCAAGGACGAAGTTGTGTCAGATTTCAAGGAATATATTGAGAAGATTGATCAAGTGGCAGTTGTAAGAGATGCGAAGGATTTTGATTTTTCAAAATCTTTGATGGAGCGTTTGGAAGAATCCAAAAAAGGAGAAGTGAAAAAAATCACAGTTGATGATTCTAAAATTGACTATAATAAATCTGGGACATATCCCGCTGAGGTAACAATGGAGTTAGAAAAGGACAAAAAAACAAGAATCCAAAAAAGAAAGATTGATGTAAAAGTGATATCCAAAGAAGAGGCAAAAAAACAGGCTGATCTGGGGTATCTTGTTTTTGGAACAGAGGCAATGCCAGAAAATAAATAAAGAAACATAGAACGTGAAAACGCACCGATTTGGTGCGTTTTTTTAAATCCATCCAGAAGCAACTTGTGCAAGGAGTACTGTCATAAGTCCAGAAATAACAATCGCCAGACCACTCATTGCACCTTCAATTTCTCCAAGTTCAATAGCTTTTGAGGTACCCATGGCATGAGAGGAAGTACCAATAGCAAGACCTTTTGCAATGGGGTTCGTTATTTTAAAGAGGCGGCAAATATTGACCGCAAAGGCAGCTCCAAAAATTCCTGTGAATATAATGACTGCAACAGTGATTGGAACAATTCCACCTAGTTCCTCTGTGATTCCAATCCCAATGGCGGTAGTAACAGATTTTGGAAGCAAAGCTGCATAAATTTCTGGGGTAAATTTGAATGCAATGGAGCAGACAAATACACACAGGATAGAGGCAATACAGCCACTGGTAACGCTGATCAGGATTGTGATCCAGTTTTTCTTAAGAATTTCAATTTGTCGATATAAAGGAACTGCGTAGCAGATGGTTGCCGGGGTCAAGAGCTTTGCAATTAGATCTGCACCAGTTGCATAGGTATCATAGCTAATATCACAAGTTACAAGAATGGTTATGATAATGGCGGCGGACACAAGAATCGGGTTAAAAAGTGGGAATTTAAACTTTTTGGAACCTTTTTGACTGAATGTAAAAATAAGTAGTGTTAGGGCTAGTCCAAAGTAGGCAGAAGTCTGTAAAAAATCATTCATTTTTTTCGTCCTCCTTTTTGGAAATCAGTTTTTGGGCAACAGAACCTGTTACAACCATGACCAATATTGTAGAGACAATGCATGTGATCAAAAGTCCTATAAGGTTATTCTTTATAACAGACCATTTGGTCATTAAATTTACAGCGGCTGGAACAAAAAATACTGGCATAATAGAAAGAAAAAAATCAGCAGCATGTTCCACTTGTTCAAGTTTTATAACTTTTGTACATAAAGCAACAAATAAAACGACAAGTCCATAAATACTTGCCGGAATTGGAAGAGGAAGGAGAAAATGTAAAATCTCACCAATAAACGATATGATTGCAATGACTGCAAATTGAAATAAATAACTCAAGAAACTTCACTCCTATCATTTGAATTTGTCTAAAAAGACCTTGTGTATTATAGCATACGTTTTTAGGAGCATGAAAGTTTTTTTTCAAATACATTGACAGATCTAGACGTAGATTATATAATACATTTAACAATTAGGCTAAATGTTAAATGAAAAAGAAAGGGGTGTGTAAGTTGGCAATACAACATACAATGAAAGCACTATCGGATCCGATACGGCGGGAAATATTGAATATGTTAAAAAAAGGGAGAATGTCCGCAGGTGAAATTACGGACCACTTTGCAGTAACAGGAGCTTCCATATCCCGTCATTTATCTGTATTAAAGGAAGCAGATCTTATTAGAGATGAAAGAGAAGGAAAGTATATTTTTTATGAGTTAAACGCATCCGTTTTAGAAGAAGTGATGCTCTGGATTAAAGATTTAAAAGGAGAGTAGAATTATGAAAGTTGATAAGAAGAAAATGACGATTTCATCCTTGATTATAGTTCTTCCAATGATGTTCAATCTTATATTGTGGAATCGAATCCCGCAGCATGGAGGAATGACCTTGAGCGGTAAGATTTGGTTCTGCGTGATTCCTTATTTGATTCTTTTACTTTTACATTGGTTTGGAATATGGGTTACATTTCGCGATCAGAGGAATGAAAGGCAGACGAAAAAAGTTTTGAATTTTGTATATTGGATTGGTCCATGGATTACTATAATTTCAAGTTGCATCTCATATATAGCTTTGTTTCGTTTGGAATTCAATCTTTATATGGTGTTAGAAATTTTATTTGGTCTTATGTTTGTATTCATTGGAAATTATCTTCCTAAATATCGACAGAATCAAACTTTGGGAGTAAAAGTGAAATGGACGTTACAAAGTGAAGATAACTGGAATAAAACACACAGATTTAGTGGAAAACTTTGGACAGTAGGGGGAATTCTTATTGCAGTAGGTGCATGTTTACCATTTAAAATAGGCAGCATACTTTTTGTTCCGATTATCTTGATTCTTGCATTTGGCCCAATTTTGTATTCCTATTTGTATTCCAAAAAAGAACGAAGAAATGGAAAGATTTTTACAAAGGTTGAAAAATCTGCCATGGAAAGAAAACTTGAAAAAGCAACGGGAATCTTTGTTACAATTGTCGTAATCGTTGTTGGAGTATTTTTATTTACTGGGAAGATTCACGTACAGTATGGGGAAGAAAAAATAACAGTCAAAGCTTCCTATTTTACAGATATGACTCTGGATTATTCAAAGATAGAATCAGTGGAGTATAAAGATGAAATCGATCCTGGAAATAGAATATGGGGACTTGGTAGTTTTCGGCTTTTAGCAGGTTCTTTTCAAAATGATGAATTTGGATATTACACAAGATATTCTTACTATAAATGCAAGGCAGGTGTGGTCATTCAAACTAAGGAAGACAAAATCGTACTTAGTGGGAAAGATGAAAAGAGTACAAAAGAGATTTATGAAGAATTAAAGAAACGCATAGAAGATCAATAAGGCTTGCAATTTTATATACTCTATGTTATATTAGTGATTACTTAATTAAGCAATTGCTTAAATAATATTGAGGAGGAAAATCAATGGCTTCGAAAAGATATGCAGAAGTGGGGAAATTTTGTGTGGCATGTGGAACTTGTCAAAAAGTCTGTCCCATGCAGGCAATTTCAATCTGGAAAGGTGTGATTGCAAAGGTAGACTTTCATAAATGTGTTGGTTGTGGAAAATGTGTACAGGAGTGTCCGGCCGGAACCATTGCATTAAGAGATCGGGAGGATATGGCATGAAGCAGAAAAAGAAATGGTATGATTATCTTTGGGTCGTAACACCAATTTACTTAGGACTAGGATTTTTTAATATTTTATTTGCGTGGATTGGAATGATTTTTTTCATGCTTCCATTGTTGATTTCAATATTTGGAGGGGGAAAATTGTATTGCAATCGTTATTGTGATCGTGGTCAGTTTTTGCAGTTGTTAGGAAAACGATTGAAATTGTCTCGAAACAAACCTACTCCAAATTGGATGCGTTCAAAAGCATTTCGGTATGGATTTTTGATTTTTTTCTTTGCCATGTTTTTTCAAATGCTCTTTACCACTTATTTAGTAGGAAGCGGAGCAAAAGGTTTGGCACAGGTAGTGAAATTATTTTGGACCTTTCAAGTACCTTGGAAGTGGGCTTATCATGGGACCTTATTTTCTCCTTGGGTGGCACAATTTGCCTTTGGATTTTATAGCATGATGCTGACCTCTACTTTGATTGGACTCCTTGTGATGGTACTGTATAAACCACGTACATGGTGTGTATTTTGTCCTATGGGAACGACAACACAGTTCATCTGTCAGTTACGAGTAGGAAATGAAGAAAGAGGAGGAAAGAAGGATGCGTGAACATGCAAAAAATGTGGCTGTCTTACTTTCCCATTTAGCAAATGAAAATCGGTTGCTAATTCTATGTGCGTTGTTAGAAGGCTCAAGAACAGTGGGAGAGTTGTTAGAGCAAGTACAAGGAATTACAGGGCCAGCCCTGTCCCAACACTTGCATCGGTTAAAAGAGGCGGGACTTATTTCTGCTGAAAAACAGGGACAGCATGTTATTTATTCCATACAAGACGAAAAGCTAAGAATATTAATAGAAGTGCTAAAAAAAGAATATTGTACAGTATAAATAAAAATGAGAGAAGGAGTTGTTGTCCTTCTCTCGTTTTGTTATTCATCAAATTCAAGATTATTACAAGATAAATCGGATGTTTCTTCTTTGATAGTTCGTATACCAAAGGCAAAGTATAATACATGACAGAACCATACAATTCCAAGTATGATACGACCAACCGGAACTTTGCTCATCATTAGAAAGCCAACTAGCATTGTCAATGAAATAATGGTCATGATACGAACTTTTACCTTTACTGTCATTCCTTTTCCCTGAACATACGATTCAAGGTTTTTTTTGTAAAGGTTTGTAGAAACAAACCAGTCATGTAATCGTTTTGAACTTTTTGCAAAGCAAAAAGCAGCTAGTAGAAGGAATGGGAAAGCTGGTAAAAGAGGAACAGCGGCTCCAATGGCGCCAAGAACAAGGCCAATACATCCAATAATAATATAAATTGTTTTTTTAAGATTCATTAACTTTTCCTTTCTGATTTTATTCGATAAATTTGATCTGCAATTTTCATGGTAGATTCTCTATGAGATACAAGAACGACTGTTTTATCTTTTCGTTCTTCATAAATTGATTTTAAAATAACTGCTTCATTTAGGCTGTCTAAATTACTGGTTGGTTCGTCAAGAAGGAGAAAAGGAGCATCATGCAAAAATGCACGAGCCAGTCCAAGTCGTTGACGTTCACCTCCGGAGAGGGTATCTCCGAGTTCTCCGACAGGTGTATCATATCCGTTTGGAAGTTTTAAGATAAAATCGTGAACGGATGCTTTTTTACATGCCGCTTCTATTTCTTCGTCTGTTGCATTTGGTTTTGCAACCAAAAGATTGTTTTTAATGCTGTCGTGGAAGAGATGTGTTTCTTGGGTAACGAAACTTTCCATATTGCGTAGGTTGGAAGTATTAATATTTTTAATATCCGTATCAGAGATTAAAATCTTGCCTTTGTTTGTATCCCAGAATCGCATGAGAAGTTTTAAGAAGGTAGACTTTCCGCTTCCACTTTTTCCTACAATTCCAAGTACTTTGTTTTCAGGAATATCCAAAGTAACATCAGATAAAATTGTCTCGCCATCGTATGCAAAGGAAACATGCTCTGCCTTTGCCCCAAGGAAATTAATTTCAGGGTTTCCGCAAAGTTCTTCTACAACAGGGGTGTCGTCTAGAATATTAAGAACACGATTACCGGCTGCGAAGGTGTTGGTGAGAGTACTTCCAAGATTTGCAAGAGCGATCACAGGTCCAAAAGAACTCATAAGAGCAATAATTGGAATGAGAAGTCCTACAAAATCCACTTGATTAAAAATGTATAAGTGAAATCCAAGAACTAGGATTGTAATATCAAATAGCAAAATTACGGCTTGTGTAAGAGCGGAATTTATTCCAATACTTTTTTTTATGCGTTCTTCTTCTTTTGAGAGTTCATCGGTTCTTGCGTTCATTTCCTGCAAACGTTTTTTGCCTACATTGTATTGAAGAATTTCAGGAAGTCCTCGAAGACTGTCTAAAACAAAGCTACTAAGTTGACCAGATTTTGAACGGAATACTATACCAGCCTTTGCAGTTAATTTAGAAGCAATCGATGGAATGATGACTCCAATTGTGAGATAGGCAAGTGCAGCTAAAACCCCAAGAGAAGGATGAAAATGTCCAATAAAAATGGTCATGATCAAAGAGGTAAGGAAAGCAATTACAATTGGAGAGATCGTATGTGCATAAAATACTTCCAGCAGCTCAATGTCTGATGTAATGATGGAAATTAGATTTCCTTTTTCTTTTCCTTCTAGTTTCGCAGGGCATAGTTTCCTAAGAGAGCGGAAAACTTTATCTCGAATCAATGCAAGGAGAGAAAACGCAATGTAATGATTAAAAGCTTGTTCGCCGTAATGAAGTACACCACGTAAAATAGCAAAGACTACGAGTAAGGTCAGCATGATTTTCAACGAGAAAGGCGTTTCAAATCCTAGAAGATTTAAGAGGGCAGCGCCTCCTATGATCGTGATAAATGTAGCAGCAAGATGCCCGATTACACCTAGCGTAATGGCAAGAAGCATATGTCCTGTAAGTGGTTTCACTAAAGATAAGAGGCGGACACAGATGTTTAGATTACTTCGTTGTTTCATTTAGTTGTCCTCCTTTGTAAAATTTTCAAGTTTGTTTTGTACACTCCACATATGGAAATACAAAGACTGTTTTTCAAGAAGTTCTTTATGGGAACCTTGCTCTAGAATCTGTCCGTTATCCATTGCATAAATCATGTCAGAAGTTTCTGCATTTGCAAGTCTGTGCGTAATAAAGATTACAGATTTTGAGTGAGAGAGTTCTTTGATTTCTTTTAAAATGGTGTTTTCACTTTCTACATCAATATTTGAAGTGGCTTCATCAAAGATGTAAAACGCACTGTCATGTAGAATCGCTCTTGCTAAAGCAAGGCGCTGGCGTTGTCCGCCAGAAAGGTTGGAAGCTTTTTCTGTAAGCAGGGTATCCAACCCTTGTTCGGAACGAAGAAAGTCAGCTAGCTGAACTTTTTCAAGGAGTTCCCATAATGTTTGATCAGAAGCGTTTGGATTCCCCATCAAAAGGTTATCGCGAATGGTTCCAGAAAATAGGTAACTGTCAAATCCAATGTAAGTGATATTTTTGGCTAGATCCTCTCTGGAGATGTCATTGACTGGGGTGTTACCTATACAAACTTCTCCTTCATATCCTTTGATTTTGCCAGAAAGGATAGACGCAATGGTTGATTTACCACACCCGCTTTCTCCTACGATTGCCGTCAAACCACAGATTGGGAAAGAGGCATGAATCTGATGAAGAACCGTGCGTTCTCCATCATAGGAAAACTGAAGATTTTTGACAGTGATGCCTTCATTTTTCGGAAATGGTTTTGTATCGGATTTCTGATTTTCTTCAAGATCTAAAAGGCGGAAAATTTTATCGCTGGCAGCCATTCCATTCATAGCAATGTGGAAGAAACTTCCAAGCATACGCATCGGAATGAAAAATTCTGCAGACAATAGAATAATAGCAAGTGCGCCTGTAAGCGTTGTTTTAGCCGCACCAAAAGCATTTGCAGCCATAATAATACCAAGTGCAGCGCCTCCGTATGCAATGAAATCCATAATGATAATAGAGTTCAATTGCATAGAGAGAACTTTCATCGTGATTTTACGGAAATTTTCGGATTCCCGATTCATCTCTTGATTTTTAAGTTCATCCGTTTGATAAATTTTTAATGTTGTAAGTCCTTGAAGATTTTCTAGAAAGGTATCTCCAAGAGTGGTATATTGTCCCCAATATTTGGCAAGAAGTTTCTTTGCAAATGTTTGAACAGCCGCAATGGTAATTGGAATCAATGGAACACAAAGGAAAAGTACCAAAGCAGAAGAAAAACTAATAAAACTGAGCGTAATAAAAAGAGTTAAGGGTGCGAGCATGCTATAAAAAAATTGTGGAAGATAAGATCCAAAATAAGTTTCTAGCTGGTCGACGCCTTCTACAGCAACTTGTACTATCTCAGAAGTAGAAATATTCTGACGGTAAGTAGATCCTAAACGTAATAATTTTTCGTATATTTTTGCACGCAAAGTTTTTTTGACTTCTTTCGAAGAGAGATAACTCATTTTGGTAGAAAATATCGTACAGACGAAACGTAGGATAATGCAGAGCACAATGTAAAAAATAGAACGGTACAAAGAGGATGAAGTCCATTCTTTGTTGTAAATTTTTTCAATTAGATTTGAAACTGTCAAAATCAGAACAATGTTAGACAATAGGGAAATCCATTGAAAAATAACGTTTGCAACAATGTATTTTTTACTATTGTGAACAGTTTTTATAAGTCTTTTGTTAATCATCATATGAGAAAATACCTTTCCTTTGATTAAAATAAGAGCCAGATTTGGCTCTTATTTTAAAATGTTTGTTAATTTTTATTAGCCGCTTCTACAGAAGAAATGCTATGTACTTTTCCTTCTTCTTTGTATCCTTTGCGGAAGAGCAAGTATAATATTCCGGCGAGAAGAGCAATTGCTACAATTGTCCAGATACCGAACGTAGCTTCGCCTGTTACAAGACCAGCAAGTTGGAATACAATCAGAGATACAACATAGGCGAATCCACACATATAACCGATTGCTCCAAGTGTCCATTTATGATTGTTCATTTCACGTTTGATGGCTCCCATTGCAGCGAAACATGGAGCACACAGTAAGTTAAAGATCATGAAACTGTAAGCAGTAACTGCACCGAAATCTTTTGCAACTAATGGCCAAATTTCATTTCCGGCTTCACTTAATTCACCGGCGTAGTTGTATAAGGTACCGAATGTCATAACGACTTCTTCTTTTGCAATCAGACCGGTAAATGTAGCTACAGTAGCTTTCCAAGCCATATCTCCCATCCAACCAAGTGGGTAGAAGATCCAAGCGATGGCATTACCGATAGAGGCAAGTAAAGAAGAGTTATTATCTTCTACTGCAGCGAATCCGCCATCGACAAATCCATATCCCTGAAGGAACCAGAGGATAATAGAAGAAAGTAAAATGATTGTTCCAGCACGTTTAATGAAAGACCAACCACGTTCCCATGTGGCACGTAATACGTTTCCAGAGGATGGAGCATGGTAAGAAGGAAGTTCCATTACAAATGGTGCAGGTTCGCCGGCAAATGCTTTAAATTTCTTAAGCATGATACCAGTGATGATTACAGCAGCAATTCCGATAAAGAATGCAGATGTTGCAACCCAAGGAGAGTTCCCAAAGATTGCTCCGGCAAAAAGTCCGATAATTGGCATCTTTGCTCCACAAGGAATAAATCCTGTTGTCATAATTGTCATTTTACGATCACGGTCCTGTTCGATGGTACGAGAAGCCATGATACCAGGAACACCACATCCTGTTGCAACAAGCATTGGGATGAAGGATTTACCACTTAATCCAAAACGACGGAAAATACGGTCCATAATGAAAGCAACACGTGCCATGTATCCAATATCTTCAAGGATTGCAAGGAGGAGGAAGAGAACCAGCATCTGCGGTACGAAACCTAATACAGCACCAACACCGGCAACGATACCATCCATGATCAATCCGTATAACCATCCGCTTACACCAAGTGAAGAGAGGATGCTGTCAAACAATCCAGGAACCCATTCACCAAAGAGTACATCATTTGCCCAGTCTGTTGCCATTGTACCAATAGAAATTTTCCATGGCCCCATTGCGATAGAATAAATAAGGAACATGATTGCTGCAAAGATTGGAAGAGCCAACACACGATTTGTGATGATCTGGTCAATCTTATCAGAAGTAGAAAGGCTGTGTTTTGAAGCTTTCTTCTTTACAGATTTTTCTACAACAGTTCCGATATAATTGTAACGCTGGTTTGTAATGATACTTTCGGAATCGTCATCCATTTCGGATTCACAATCTGCAATGTGTTGCTCTAAGTGATCCGCAAGTGACGGATCAAGTTTTAAGGTTTCAAGAACACGCTCATCGCGTTCAAATACCTTGATGGCATACCAACGAAGGGTTGTAGAATCTACTTTTCCAGCAATAGATTCTTCAATGTGTGCAATTGCATGTTCTACACTTCCGGTAAACACATGAGGATGTTCTCCGACTTTGTGAGAGTTGGCAAGTTCCACTGCCTTTTTCGCAGCATCCATGCCGCCTTCGCCTTTTAAGGCACTTATTTCAATGACTTCGCATCCAAGTTCTTTTCCAAGTTTATGGACATCGATGAGGTCTCCATTCTTACGAACCAAATCCATCATATTTACAGCGATCACGACTGGCAAACCAAGTTCGATCAGCTGGGTAGTAAGGTAAAGATTTCGTTCAATATTTGTTCCATCTATAATGTTAAGAATGGCGTCTGGCTTTTCGTTAACAAGATAACTTCTTGCAACAACTTCTTCTAGTGTATAAGGAGATAAAGAATAAATACCAGGCAAATCCTGAATCACAACATCTTTGTTTCCTTTTAAACGTCCTTCTTTTTTTTCAACTGTTACACCAGGCCAGTTTCCGACGTACTGGTTTGAGCCGGTCAAAGAATTGAACAATGTGGTCTTTCCACAGTTGGGATTGCCGGCCAATGCAATTTTAATACTCATAAAATCATCCTCTCTCTTTTAGAAAAATACTATTCGTTGATTTCAATCATCTGTGCATCTGCTTTACGGACAGAAAGCTCATATCCACGGATATTTAATTCCATTGGATCTCCAAGAGGTGCGACTTTGCGAATGTGAATTTCTACGCCTCTTGTAATTCCCATATCCATGATTCGTCTTTTAACAGCGCCTTCACCGTGAAGTTTCACAACTGTTACAGTATCTCCTACTTTTGCGTCACTAAGATTTCTCATGTGTCTGCTCCTTTCAAAACTTGATACGACCCTCCCCATATTGAGTATAACAAAGTTAGATTAAGCTAACTAAAGGGCTTTTAGTTAGGAGTTAGCAAAAGCTAACTCCCAGCTAAAATCATGATAAACTATTTGAGAATAATTGTCAACAACAAAAGCTTGTAAATTATAACATTTCGTAACCGCTTATGAGAACAGGCATATTTAAGATTCCCAGTTCTTTTTCTAAGAGAACGCCTTCTCTTTTTGGATAATTAAATCCATAACTGGCTTTGATACATTGGGATATAAATTGGGTTGCTCGATCAAGCGCTACAGGAAGGCTGTCTCCTTGTAAGAGACTTCCGATCACAACGCTTGTAAAGGTATCTCCGGTGCCAGGATAGGAGGCTGGAATGTAGCGGCATCCAACCTTCCAAAAAATATTGTTTTCACGGTCATAGGCAAGAACATTTGTGTATTGTTCTTTTGCCATGTCAGGAACGCTGGTGATTACAACCATTTTGGGACCCATGTTAGAGAGCTTTAATAACCAGTCACGGGCATTTTCATCCGAAATCTTTTCTGGGGGAGTATCCATTCCTAGAAGAAAGGCGGCTTCTGTAAAGTTAGGAGTAATGATATCTGCTTTCCGAATGAATGTTTTCATTTTCAAAATAATTTCTGAAGTGAAAGAACGATATAATACGCCATTGTCCCCCATTACCGGATCTATTACGATGAGGTTCTTTTGGTTGCCAAAATAATCGATAAAATCGGAAACGATTTCAATTTGTTTTGTGGAACCTAGAAAACCGGAATAGATACAGTCAAAGCTCAGTTTGTTTTTTTTCCATGCATCGATATATTCGGTCATAGAATCTGTAAGGTCGATGTAGCTGCAGCTTTCAAATCCGCCAGTGTGATTTGAAAGAATTGCTGTGGGAAGCGGGCAGACCTGGACGCCCATGGTAGATAAGGTTGGGATGATCGCTGTAAGGGAAGAACGTCCAAAACCAGAGAGATCGTGGATGGCAGCAACTTTTTTGATTTTTCCGTTCATAGTCGAAACTCCTTTTTCCGATTGATTTTTGGATATTAGTATAACATAGAGAATGCAAGATTACAATTTATATAAAAACAGCCGGACACACATCGGCCCGGCTGTAAAATGGATTATTTATTTGCGTTTTCTGTTGCACGCGCTATATCATCATGCAACTCCTGAAGAGATTTTAATTCACTGTCACTATGTTTCTTTACATAATGAATGCCTTTTGCGGCAACTCTGGCAGCAGCCATTGTTGTCATGTAAGGAATCTTACCTTTGATTGCTGCTTTTCTAAGATAACTGTCATCATGGACACTATCTTTGCCAACAGGTGTATTGATAATAAGATCAATGTCACCATTTGAAATGGCATCAAGAATATTTGGTCTACCTTCGTACAACTTCTTGATTTTTTTCGCTTCAATACCATTTTCACGAATTAAATCATAGGTAGTTCCTGTTGCAACAATCTGGAATCCAGCGTCCGCAAAGAGTTTTGCAATTTCTACCAATTCTGGTTTGTCTTTTCTGCTTACAGAAAAGAGAACAGTTCCATTTAGTGGAAGTGGACTTTGAGCAGCTTCTTGGGCTTTGTAGAATGCCTCGCCATAGGAAGCGGAAAGTCCTAATACTTCTCCAGTAGAACGCATTTCAGGTCCGAGAAGTGGATCTACCTCAGGGAACATATTGAATGGGAAAACAGCCTGTTTTACTCCGTGATGTGGAATCACTTGCGTTTTCAAATCAACGATTGGTGAAGGTCTTCCTGTAAGTGGTGCAGTAATGATATCTGTAGCAAGAGGAACCATACGAATATTGCATACTTTGGAAACAAGCGGCACAGTTCTTGATGCACGAGGGTTTGCTTCCAAAACATAAACTTTGCCATTTTCGATGGCATACTGCATATTCATAAGTCCTTTTACATGCATTTCTTCAGCAATTTTTTTCGTGTATTCTTTGATTGTTTTTACATTTTCTTCTGAAATGTGTACCGAAGGTATAATACAAGCAGAGTCACCGGAATGAATTCCAGCAAGCTCGATGTGTTCCATCACTGCAGGAACATAAGTGTGTGTACCATCACTAATGGCATCCGCTTCACATTCCATTGCATGGCTTAAGAAACGGTCAATGAGGATTGGACGGTCTGGTGTCACTCCAACAGCAGCTGTCATATAATCTTTCATGCTTTCATCATCGTATACAACTTCCATTCCACGTCCACCAAGTACGTAAGAAGGTCTTACCATAACTGGGTAGCCAATAGAATTTGCAATGGAAATGGCTTCATCAACGTTGACTGCCATTCCAGATTCTGGCATAGGGATTTCCAATTTATCCATCATGTTACGGAACAAATCACGGTCCTCTGCAAGATCAATGACAGAAGGAGCAGTTCCAAGAATCTTCACACCATTTTTTTCCAAGTCTGCAGCTAGATTCAATGGTGTTTGTCCACCAAATTGAGCAATGACTCCTACTGGTTGTTCTTTTTCGTAAATGCTAAGGACATCTTCCAGTGTAAGAGGTTCAAAATACAGCTTATCAGAGGTATCGTAATCTGTGGATACTGTTTCAGGATTACAGTTTACGATAATGGTTTCAAAGCCTAATTTTTTCAGTGCCAAAGATGCATGAACACAACAATAGTCAAATTCGATACCCTGTCCGATACGGTTTGGTCCACCACCAAGAATCATGATCTTTGGTTTATCAGATGAAACAGGATTTTTATCGGATCCGTTGTAAGAAGAATAGTAGTATGCACTGTCTTGCGTGCCACTTACGTGAATGCCTTCCCACTCCTCTTTGATACCAAGTTCTAAGCGTTTCTCACGAATAGATTCTTCGGATATTTCAAGAATCTGGCTTAAATATTTGTCTGAAAAACCATTTTTCTTTGCAGAAATAAGTTGTTCGTCAGAAGGGAGCTGGCCTTTATGTTTAGTAAGCGCTTCTTCTTCCTCTACCAGTTCTTTCATTTCCTGAAGGAAATAGGCTTTGATCTGTGTCAGTTCATGAATTTCCTCAATGGTAGCACCCTTTCTAAGGGCTTCATAAATGATGAAGTGACGGTTACTTGTTGGGGATGTAAGCATATGGAGAAGTTCTCGTTTGCTTAATTTGTCAAAATTCTTCGCGTGTCCAAGTCCATAGCATCCTGTTTCCAGAGAACGAATTGCTTTTTGGAGCGCTTCTTTGTAAGTTTTTCCAACACTCATAACTTCGCCAACAGCACGCATTTGAGTTCCAAGTTTATCTTCTACACCTTTGAATTTTTCGAAAGCCCAACGAGCGAATTTGATGACGATATAGTCACTATCTGGCACATATTTATCTAGTGTACCATATTTACCGCATGGGATCTCGTCTAATGTAAGACCAACTGCAAGCATTGCAGATACAAGAGCGATCGGGAATCCTGTCGCTTTTGATGCAAGTGCAGAGGAACGAGAAGTACGAGGATTGATTTCGATGACGATGATACGATCACTTACAGGATCGTGAGCAAACTGTACGTTTGTACCACCGATTACTTCTACAGATTCTACAATCTTATAAGCTTGTTCTTGTAGACGTTTTTGACAATCTTCTGAAATAGTAAGCATTGGAGCGGAACAAAAAGAATCCCCAGTGTGAACCCCTAGTGGATCAATATTTTCAATGAAACATACAGTGATCATATTGTTTTTCTGGTCACGAACAATTTCAAGTTCCAATTCTTCCCAACCAAGAATGGACTCTTCTACGAGCACCTGTCCTACAAGGCTGGCTTTTAAACCACGCGCACATACGGTTTTTAATTCGTCTTTGTTGTAAACAAGACCACCACCGGCGCCACCCATAGTATAAGCAGGGCGAAGAACAACAGGATAACCAAGTTCTTCAGCGATGGAAAGTGCTTCTTCAACAGAGTAAGCAACCTCACTTCTTGCCATTTCGATTCCCAGTGCGTTCATGGCATTTTTAAATTCGATACGGTCTTCGCCACGTTCGATGGCATCTACTTGAACGCCGATAACCTCTACATTATACTTGTCAAGAACACCGGCTTTTGCAAGTGCCGAACATAAATTAAGCCCGGACTGGCCGCCAAGATTAGGGAGCAGCGCGTCAGGACGTTCCTTTGCGATAATCTGTTCAAGTCTTTCTACATTAAGTGGTTCGATGTATGTAACATCAGCAGTTTCTGGGTCTGTCATAATCGTTGCTGGATTAGAGTTAACCAAAACAATCTCGTACCCTAGTTTTTTCAATGCCTTACATGCCTGTGTACCTGAATAATCAAACTCACAAGCTTGACCTATAATAATTGGGCCGGAACCAATGATCAGTATTTTATGAATGTCTGTCCTTTGTGGCATACCTTACCTCCTTATATATATACAATGTTAATTAGATACAATCTGTCTACACAGATGGGCAGAACTTCCTGCTAGGGACTATTATAATTGCATCATTAGTCATAAGTAAAGCCCCAATTTTATTTCAAGCATAAAAAAAGATAAAATTTATATGTTTTTATATGTTTTCATATGGAATTATAAAAATGATGATAAACGAAAATTAGCATAAATAATAAGTGCTATAAATAACGTGAAAATTTGATGAAAAATGAAAAAAACGGAAAGCCTTTGACTTTACGAAGGAAAAAATGTCTGCTAAACTGAAAACGTAAATTTGGAGTGTAAAAGGATTTTGGAAGGAGAAAAAAATGGGCGGTTTTTTTGGAGTGGCATCAAAGCGGAGCTGTACACTGGAGTTATTTTACGGGGTAGATTATCATTCGCATCTAGGTACAAGAAGAGGTGGAATGGCAACTTACGGTCCAGAAGGGTTTCAAAGAGCAATTCACAATATAGAGAATTCTCCTTTTCGTACAAAATTTGAAAAAGATGCAGGTGAGATGACAGGAAATCTTGGAATTGGGTGTATTTCAGATTATGATCCTCAGCCATTATTGATTCAGTCACATCTTGGAAGTTTTGCGTTAATAACTCTTGGAAGGATTAATAATCTAGATGAATTATTGACAAAAGTTTATGAGAATGGGCATACACATTTTCAGGAAATGAGTGGTGGAAAAATTAATTGTACAGAATTGGTGGCATCACTAATTTGTAAAAAGGATTCCATAGAGGAAGGAATTCGTTTTGTACAGGATATCGTAGATGGATCTATGAATATTATTCTGATGACAAAAAAAGGAATTTATGCAGCTCGTGACAAATATGGAAGAACTCCTGTTTTTATTGGGAAAAAAGAAGATTCGTATTGTATTTCTTTTGAAAACTTTGCTTATATAAATCTTGGATATGAGGATTATCGAGAATTAGGACCGGCAGAAATTGATTTTATCACACCGGATCATGTGGAAGTAATAAGTGGGCCGCAAGAAAAAATGAAAATTTGTTCCTTTTTGTGGGTTTACTTTGGATACCCGACCTCTACCTATGAAGGGGTAAATGTTGAAAAAATGAGATACGAATGTGGAAAACTTTTGGCAAACAGGGATGAAGGAAAGATTTCGCCAGACATCATTGCCGGAGTTCCGGATTCTGGAATTGCACATGCAATCGGATATGCAAATCAATCAGGGATACCTTATGCAAGACCATTTATTAAATATACACCAACATGGCCAAGATCATTTATGCCGGCAAATCAGGAACAAAGAAGTTTGATAGCAAAAATGAAATTGCTGCCGGTACAACCGCTTATTAAAGATAAAAAGCTTTTATTGATCGATGATTCTATTGTGCGTGGAACCCAGCTTGGTGAAACAACAGAATTTTTGTATCAAAGTGGTGCAAAAGAAGTTCATGTTCGTCCGGCGTGTCCGCCACTATTATATGGTTGTAAATATTTGAATTTCTCACGTACAAAATCAGAAGCAGAGTTGATTACAAGACAGGTGATTAAAGAACGTGAAGAAGAGGTTACAAAGGAAGTGTTGGAGGAATATTCCAACCCATGTTGTGAACGATATCATGCGATGGTAGAGGAAATCAGAAAACGTCAGAATTTTACTACATTGCGTTATCACAGACTGGATGACTTGATTGAGTCGATAGGAATTTCACCATGTAAATTGTGTACATACTGTTTTGACGGTAAAGAATAAAAAGAAAAGTACTGGAGCATTAGCCATAGTCGGCTAAGAACAGTTGATATGTAGGATACGGTATAGTTCTGTTTGGGGCTGTACCGTTTTCCTTTTTTATGTTACAAATTTTTTTGGCAGAAAAGTTATTGAACTCTGCGTAATAAAAAAGTATAATGTCCATTAACTGTAAAAGTGAATTAGGATGATATTGAATAGTTGAAAGGAAATACAAAAATGAAGTTTGAGATTATTTGTGATGGAGCAGCGGACCTAGATGAGATATATACCCAAAATGAGCATATCACAGTTGTTCCGTTTTATGTAACATTTGATGGAGAGACCTATTTAAGAGAACGAGAGGATATTTCAATTGCTGAATTTTATGAGCAAATGATCACTCACGCAGATTGTTTTCCGAAAACATCGATGCCTTCTGTTCAAGATTACATGGATGCTTTTATACCTTTTGCACAAAAGAACATTCCTGTATTGTGTATTTGTTTGACAAAAAAGTTCAGTGGAGCTATGCAGGCAGCTATGAATGCCAAGATGGCGGTGGAAGAGGAATACAAAGATGCACAGATTTATGTGATGGACTCAGAGTTAGCAACGGATTTGGAGGGGTTGTTTGTACAGGAAGCCGTTCGCCTTCGAAATAGGGATCTTGAATTGCAAGAGGCAATTTCACACCTTGAAGAGATTAAAAGTACGGGGCATATTTTCTTTACGACCGATGATTTAAAATATTTAGAGCATGGCGGAAGAATCGGAAAAGCAACAAGTGTCGCGGGAAGTGTGCTTCATATTAAACCAATTCTACATTTTTTTAACGGAGAGTTACAACCTGCAGAAATTTGTAGAGGGAGAAAAAAATCATTACAGAAAGTAATAGAAAAATTTATTTCTTACCTAAAAGAACAAAAAATAAATTTAAAAGATTATTTATTTGCAACAGGAATAGGGGCAGAGATACCAGAATATGAATGGTTTCAAGAAATGCTGATAAAACGGTTAAATGAAGAAGGGTTTGAAATTGGAAGTTGGCAAAAAATGCAGATTGGTTCTACAATCGGAGTACATACAGGGCCTTATCCAGTAGGGCTTGGAATCTTGAAAAAATGTCACGTATCGTAGTGAAAGGAGACTAGGGATGAGAAAAAAGAAATCATTACTTTGCGTGATTATGGTATTTCTTCTGGCCTTTCATTGCCTTACCATATATGCGGAAGAAGAAAATGCAAATCCATATGAAAAAATGAAAGCAGATTCCTATGCGAAATCAATTGATACGAATAAAATAAAAGAATGGCCACAGGCACCAGCCGTTTATGCAGATGCGGCGATTGTTATGGATATGGATACAGGAGAGATCCTTATGGGAAAATCCATAGAAGAGAAGCACTACCCTGCCAGTATTACAAAGCTTTTGACGGTATTACTTACGCTAGAAAATGCATCCCTTACAGATCAGGTAGAATTTACACAAGACAGTGTATCATTTCTTCAGTATGAAGATGCTCATATCGGTATGAGACCGGGAGAAAAGATCAGTATGGAGGATGCATTATATGCAATTTTGTTAGCGTCAGCAAATGAAGTTTCTCATGCAGTTGCAGAAACCGTTGGAAAGCAGTATTTTGGAGGGGATTATAATCGTTTTATTGAGAGAATGAACGAAAAAAGCCAAGAACTTGGTTGTGTAAATTCCCATTGGATAAACTCTTATGGCCTGCATGATGACAACCATTATACTTGTGCATACGATATGGCCAAAATTGCATCGCAGGTGTATTCTCACGAGACATTTCGCAATATCATGAGACAGAATGAGCACAAGATCGGGGAGACAAATTTAGTAAAAGAAGAACGTGTTTTTCAGCAAACACACCGAATGATCAATCCATATGGTGAATACTACAATGATATTTGTACAGGTGGAAAAACAGGATATACAGAAGAGGCGATGAATACACTTGTGACGATGGCAGAGAAAGATGGCAAGCGTCTCGTAGCGGTTGTGCTTCATGATTACGGAGCAGAGGTCTATAAAGATACAGAAAAAATGTTGGCGTATGGCTTTGATAACTTTAAGAAAATGCCGATTCAGGAGGCAGAACGTAATGACGATATCAAAGGATTTGCAAAAAAAGATGCACAGATACTTCTTCCATCCAACCTTGAATTTTCGCAGCTTCAAAAGGAAATCATTCTTACCGATAGAGGAATTCGAACAGGTCAGCTTATCTATAAATATGAAGGACATGAAATGGGTAGATTCGATGTTTCTCTAACAGAAAAAGGATATCAATCCTTGAAAAAAGACAAGAAGGATTCCAAAAAGGAGCAAAAAAAAGAAGAAATATCTGATTCCGAGAATGGAAAAATGCCCCCAGTAGAGATTATATGTGGAATAGTGATACTCCTGATTCTTATTTTGGTTTTTCTAAAAGTCATTCTTTTTATGAAACGTAGAAAACATAAAAAAAGAAAATAAAAGAGTCAAGTTAAGCACTTGACGATTGGAACTTTTATCATTATAATAAGCTAGTATAGATTTATTATGAAAAGACGTTGACGAAGACAGTAAGTTCTATCTGAAAGGGAAAGCGAGCTGGAGATGGTGTAAGACCAGTGCGAGTAGGATATTTCTGAAGATCACTTCTGAGTTGCAGCACTTGAACCAAAATGAAGTAAAGGCTGACGGGGTTCCCCCGTTAAAGGAACGCATATGCAGGAGGAAGCTCCTAAGTATGTAGTAACAGGTGGTTATGTGAGTTATAAGCTCTTGTCCTATTACGGACAAGAGCTTTTCTTTTTATTAAAGTTTTGTAGAAAGGAAAAGAAAGATGTACAAAAAAGTTACCACAGACATGAATTTTGTAGAACGAGAGAAAGAGGTTGAAAAATTCTGGGCCGATCATCAAATTTTTCAAAAAAGTATGGATGAAAGACAAGGGTGTCCGGAATATACGTTTTACGACGGACCTCCAACAGCAAATGGAAAACCCCATATTGGTCACGTTTTAACGCGTGTTATCAAAGACATGATTCCAAGATATCGCACAATGAAAGGAAACATGATCCCAAGAAAAGCAGGTTGGGACACACATGGACTTCCAGTAGAACTTGAAGTTGAAAAACTACTAGGATTAGATGGAAAAGATCAGATTGAAGAGTATGGTCTTGAGCCGTTCATTGACAAATGTAAGGAAAGTGTATGGAAATACAAAGGAATGTGGGAAGATTTTTCCAGCACAGTTGGTTTCTGGGCAGATATGGAACATCCATATGTTACCTATGATAACAATTTTATTGAGTCGGAATGGTGGGCGTTGAAACAAATTTGGGACAAAGGACTTCTCTATAAAGGGTTTAAAATTGTTCCTTATTGTCCACGTTGTGGAACACCACTTTCTGCACAGGAAGTAGCACAAGGATACAAAGATGTAAAAGAACGTTCTGCGATCGTTCGCTTTAAAGTGGTAGGAGAGGATGCTTATTTTCTTGCTTGGACAACTACACCATGGACACTTCCATCCAACCTTGCACTTTGTGTAAATCCAGAAGAAAGTTATGTGAAAGTAAAAGCAAACGATGGATATGTATATTATATGGCAGAGGCCCTTTTGGATACAGTCTTAGGAAAACTTGCCACAGAGGATGCACCAGCATATGAGATTTTGGAGCATTATGTAGGAAAAGACTTGGAGTATAAAGAGTATGAGCCATTATATTCTTGTACAGCACAGTTGGCAGAAAAGCAGAACAAAAAAGCATTTTATGTAACCTGTGATTCTTACGTAACATTAACCGACGGTACGGGTGTTGTTCATATTGCACCGGCATTTGGTGAAGATGACGCGAATGTTGGAAGAAATTATGGACTTCCATTTGTACAATTAGTAGATGAAAAAGGAGATATGTCTCCGGAAACTCCATTTGGCGGCGTTTTTGTAAAAAAAGCAGATCCTCTTGTATTGAAGGATTTAGAAGAGAGAAACCAGCTCTTTGATGCGCCAAAATTTGAACACAGTTATCCTCACTGTTGGAGATGTGACACCCCTTTGATCTACTACGCAAGAGAGTCTTGGTTTATTAAAATGACAGCAGTAAAAGAAGATTTGATTGCCAATAATAATACGGTCAACTGGATTCCAGAAACAATTGGAAAAGGCCGTTTTGGAGATTGGCTTGAAAATGTTCAGGACTGGGGAATTAGTCGTAACCGCTACTGGGGAACACCGCTTAATATTTGGGAATGTGAATGTGGACATCAACATGCAATCGGAAGCATTGCTGAATTAAAAGAAATGTCTGATAATTGTCCGGACAATATTGAACTTCATCGTCCGTATATTGATGAAGTTACAATAAGATGTCCAAAATGTGGAAAACCAATGCATCGAGTTCCGGAAGTAATTGATTGTTGGTTTGACAGTGGATCTATGCCATTTGCACAGCATCACTATCCATTTGAAAATCAGGATTTATTTGAGCATCAGTTCCCGGCAGACTTTATTTCAGAAGCAGTAGACCAGACAAGAGGATGGTTCTATTCTCTTCTTGCAATTTCAACATTACTATTTAATAAAGCACCATATAAAAATGTCATTGTTCTTGGACATGTGCAGGATGAAAACGGGCAGAAGATGAGTAAGTCCAAAGGAAATGCGGTAGATCCATTTGACGCACTGAATGAATATGGAGCAGATGCAATTCGTTGGTACTTCTATGTGAACAGTGCGCCATGGCTTCCAAATCGTTTCCATGGAAAAGCGGTTGTAGAAGGACAGAGAAAATTCATGGGAACCCTATGGAATACGTATGCATTCTTTGTGCTTTATGCAAATATCGATAATTTTGACGCTACAAAATATAGTTTGGATTACGATAAACTTCCAGTTATGGATAAGTGGTTACTTTCAAAACTTAATACATTGATCAAAACAGTGGATAATAATCTTGCAAATTATCGTATTCCAGAAAGTGCAAGAGCATTACAAGATTTCGTAGATGACATGAGTAACTGGTACGTTAGAAGAAGTCGTGAAAGATTTTGGGCAAAAGGAATGGAGCAAGATAAGATCAATGCATATATGACACTGTACACAGCATTGGTTACGGTTTGTAAAGTAGCTGCACCGATGATTCCATTTATGACAGAAGAAATCTATCAGAATCTTGTATGCAGCATTGATGCCACAGCAAAAGAAAGTATTCATTTATGCGACTTCCCAGTAGCGAATGAAGCATATATTGATGCGGAACTGGAAGAAAATATGGAAAATGTTCTGAAACTTGTTGTTATGGGACGTGCCTGCCGTAATACAGCAAATATCAAGAATCGTCAGCCAGTTGGGCAAATGTTTGTTAAAGCAGGATTCGATCTTTCTGAGTTCTACAAAGAGATTGTGGCAGAAGAATTAAATGTAAAGAATGTTAAATTTACAGACGATGTAAGAGATTTTACCTCTTATAGTTTCAAACCACAAATGAGAACTGTGGGACCAAAATATGGAAAATTATTAGGGGGAATTAAAACTGCATTAAATGACATTGATGGAAATGCAGCCATGGATGAATTGACTGCAGAAGGATCCTTAAAATTAGAAGTGAATGGGCAGGAGATTACATTGTTTAAGGAAGATCTTTTGATCGACACTGCTCAAATTGAAGGCTATGTTTCAGAGGATGACAATGGAATTACAGTAGTTCTTGATACAAATCTTAGTGAAGAATTGCTACAGGAAGGATTTGTAAGAGAATTGATCAGTAAAATCCAGACCATGAGAAAAGAAGCTGATTTTGAGGTTATGGATAAGATTACTGTAACATATAAAGGAACGGAAAAGGTGGAGGATATTTTTGCAAAATTCGGAGATGAAATTGCGCAAGAAGTTCTCGCGGAAAATATTTTGAAAGCAGATCCGGCTGGATATGTAAAAGACTGGAAGATTAATGGTGAAGCTGTTTCAATGGGCGTAAAAAAAGAAGGGAAGTAAATATTATGTCTAACAAACAATTTGACAAGGAAGCCTTTAAAGAGAGAGTAAAAGATTATGTAAAAGTACTGTATCGTAAAAAAATCGATGAAGCAACCCCTCAGCAGATCTTTCAGACGGTGTCCTATGCGGTGAAGGATATTATTATTGATGACTGGCTTGCGACAGAAGCAGAATATCGAAAAAAAGATGCAAAAACAGTATATTATATGTCTATGGAATTTTTAATGGGGCGTGCGCTTGGTAATAATCTTATTAATATTACCGCTTATAAAGAAGTGAAAGAAGCGTTGGAAGAACTCAACATTGACTTAAATCTTATTGAAGACCAGGAGCCGGATGCGGCTCTTGGAAATGGAGGCCTTGGTCGTTTAGCTGCATGTTTCTTAGATTCACTTGCCACATTAAATTATCCAGCTTACGGATGTGGAATCCGCTATCGTTATGGAATGTTTAAGCAAAAAATTGAAAATGGATACCAGATTGAGACACCAGATGATTGGTTAAAAGAAGGAAATCCATTTGAGATTCGAAGAAGCGAGTACGCAAAAGAAGTACGTTTTGGAGGATCTATACGATTTGAACGTGATCCACAAACGGGAAAAGAGAATTTTATACAGGAAAATTACGAATCCGTTTTGGCAATTCCATATGATATGCCAGTTGTTGGTTATGGAAATCATGTAGTCAATACGCTCCGCATCTGGGATGCACAGCCGATTAGCAACTTTTCATTAGAGTCGTTTGATAAAGGAGACTATCATAAAGCAGTAGAACAAGAAAATCTTGCGAAGACGATTGTAGATGTACTTTACCCAAATGATAACCATTATGCGGGAAAAGAACTTCGGTTAAAACAACAATATTTCTTTATTTCAGCTAGTATCCAGACCATTATTGAAAAGTATAAAAAGAACCATGATGATATCCGAAAGCTCCATGAAAAAGTTGTGATTCAGATGAATGATACGCATCCAACAGTTGCAGTTCCGGAACTTATGAGACTCTTGATCGATCAGGAAGGATTAAGTTGGGAAGACGCCTGGGATGTTACAACAAAAACGTGTGCGTACACCAACCACACAATTATGTCAGAAGCTTTGGAGAAATGGCCAATTGATCTGTTCTCAAGATTACTTCCTAGAATTTATCAAATTGTTCAAGAAATAGACCGCCGCTTTGTGGAACAGGTACGTGCACAGTACCCGGGCAATGAGGAAAAAGTGCATAAGATGTCTATCTTAAGAGATAATCAAGTGCGAATGGCTCACATGGCAATTATTGCCGGATTTTCAGTGAATGGAGTTGCAAAACTGCATACGGAAATTTTAAAACATCAGGAATTAAAAGATTTTTATGAAATGATGCCAGAAAAATTTAATAATAAAACAAATGGTATTACTCAGAGAAGATTCCTTCTCCATGGAAACCCGTTGTTGGCAGAGTGGATTACAAAACGAATCGGGGACGGATGGATAAAAGATCTCTCACAACTTTCAAAATTAAAAGAATTCATTGATGATGAAAACTGTAGAAGAGAGTTTATGCAGATTAAATATCAAAATAAAGTTCGTCTTGCTAAATATATCAAAGAACACAATGGGATTGATGTAGATCCGAACTCCATCTTTGATGTGCAAGTTAAGCGACTTCATGAGTATAAACGCCAGCTTTTAAATATTCTTCATATTATGTATTTGTACAATCAGATTAAGGAACATCCAGAAATGTCTTACTATCCTCGTACTTTTATTTTTGGAGCAAAGGCAGCAGCAGGATATTTAAGAGCAAAAGAAACGATTAAGCTGATTAATTCTGTTGCGGAAGTAGTCAACAATGATCGAAGCATTAATGGAAAAATTAAAATTGTATTTATTGAAGATTATCGCGTATCAAATGCAGAATTATTGTTTGCAGCAGCAGATGTCAGCGAGCAGATTTCTACCGCATCAAAAGAAGCATCCGGAACAGGAAATATGAAATTTATGCTCAATGGTGCACCTACACTTGGAACAATGGATGGAGCCAATGTAGAAATTGTAGAAGAAGTAGGAAAAGAAAATGCCTTTATTTTTGGTTTAAGTTCTCAAGAAGTCATTAACTATGAAAATTATGGTGGATATAATCCAGTAGATATTTACTTTAATGACTGGGAGCTGAAACGTGTTGTTGACCAACTTATGGATGGAACCTATGCAAATGGAAGACATGATATGTATCAGAATTTGTATAATTCGTTGTTAAATACACAATGTACCGATCGTGCAGATACGTATTTCATATTGAAAGATTTCCGTTCGTATGCAGAAGCACAGCGTCGTGTGGAAGAAGCATATCGTGACGAACAAAGATGGTCGAAAATTGCTATGATGAATACTGCATGTAGTGGTAAGTTTTCATCAGATAGAACAATTGAAGAGTATGTAGATGACATTTGGAAGCTGGAAAAAGTGGAGATACCAGAACCAGAAGAAGATTAAACTAAATTGAATTTTTTGAAAAATCCTTCATATAATTAAATATGGAGGATTTTTTTATGAAGATATATAAAATAGGACAAGTACTAAAAACAGGGATATCTGTTGTGATTGTTTTGTTGTTGCTGCCATATCTTGCAACAGTGTTTATAAATGGAGATAAAATAAAACGAATTGAAAAAGATGAATTTCAGTTTGTGAAAGTAAGTTCTTCCTCTGGGGTTGAAACAAAGGTGGAAGAAATTCCATGGGATACTTATTTTATAGGTATCCTTGCGAAACAGATTCCACAGACTTATGAAAAGGAAGCGATAAAAGCACAGGCGGTCATCTTAAGAACAAAATTATATAAGGAATTGGATCGAAAGGAGCATACAGTATTCCAAGAAAGTTTTTTCTCTTTAGAAGAACTGGAGAAAAAATGGGGACTTGAGCACTATGAGGAATACTACAAAAAATATTTTGATGCAATGAAAGAAACAGAAAATAAAGTGTTGATGTATGAAGAGGATTATGCAGAAGTTCCATTTCACCAGTCAAGCGCCGGAAAAACAAGAAATGGAAAAGAAGTGCTTGAAAATGGGACCTATGATTATTTGACGAGTGTGGAATGCAAGGAAGATAAAAAAGACAAAGACTGGGAGCAGGTTTCTGATTTGGAATACCAGACAGTTCAGGAAAAGTGCAGAGATTTTATCGCGGCAGTCGATCAAAAGAAAGTGAAAGAAAAACTAAAATTCGAGGACATACAAATTTTAGAATATGACTCGGCAGGATATGTCAAAACAATGAAAATAAAAGATACAATATGTTCCGGCGAACAATTTAGAAAGGCATTATCGCTTCCGTCAGGGTGTATGTCTCTAGAAGACTATAAAGGGAAATTACGGATTCATACAAAAGGAAATGGTCATGGTTTGGGAATGAGCCAATTTACAGCAAATCAAATGGCAAAAGCAGGGGAAGGATATGAAGATATTCTTCAATATTTTTTCGTGGGAGCAACTTTGTCAAATGGGGAAGAAATAAATTTTAAATTGGAATAAATTTCATAAGTTCTGGCAAAGCTATAGCCAGAGGTGATGAATATGAATAACAAAGAAATATCTTCTTTAAAAGGAAAGAGTGCAGCCTTTGGAATGGTGCTATGTTTTGTTGCTGTGATCCTTATGGTTGGAGCATTTGCTTCAAACAGAACAAAGAAACAAGCACAAGAAGAGCTTGCAAAAATGGAAGAAGAGAAAAACATTATTACAAAGGAAGAAATTGAAGAGGCATCTACAAAAAAAATAGAATTGCCGGTAGAACAAGAAAAACCAATAGCAGAAGAAAAGGTAATGGAAGAACAGGTAAGAACAAATGAAGTTGCACAGCAAGAAGCTACCACGGTTTGGTTTGATGAAAACAGTAATTTGATCTGGCCGGCCAGCGGTGCTACGCTTATTGGGTACAGCATGGATAAAACGGTATATTTCCCAACATTGGAGCAATATAAATACAATCCGGCGCTTGTGATTGAGGGAAAAGCAGGGGAAACAATTAAAGCAGCGACCAGTGGTGTTGTAAAAGAAGTTGCAGAATATCCTCAGACAGGCGTTACCGTAACGATGGATATAGGAAATGGTTATACGGCGGTGTATGGGCAACTAAAAGATGTTTGTGTGAAACTTGGAGATCAGGTAAATGCAGAAGAGAAAATAGGGATATTAAATGAACCTACGAAATATTATTCTGTAGAAGGTCCTAATTTATATTTTGAAATTAAAAAAGATGGAAAGCCAGTAAATCCATTGGATTTTATGGAATAATCAAAAAAGGATTCTGATGTTGATCAGAGTCCTTTTTCAATGCGTACAGGATGGAAGGGAAAAGAAAAATGTGCTATGATGAGTACGTACAAAAGAATCAGTTGAGGGAAAAGTATGAATTATACCTATATGTTAGAATGTAAAGATGGCACCTTTTATACGGGATGGACAAATAATCTTGAAAAGCGGTTCAAGGATCATAATGAGGGAAAAGGGGCAAAGTATACAAAGGCAAGACGTCCGGTAACGTTGGTGTATTATGAAACCTATGAAACAAAACAAGAAGCCATGCACAGAGAATATGAGATCAAGCAACTTTCCAGAAAAGATAAACTTAGATTGATCCAAACAAAAAAAGGATTCGAATGTGAGTAGTGATTCGAATCCTTTTTGATGCGATTAATAATTTTCAGCTTTGCGTTCAAAGTAAGCACGTGGATGTGCACATACTGGGCAAATTTCAGGCGCTTCCTCTGACATAGCGATGTATCCACAGTTTCCGCATTTCCAGCCCAAAGGAGCTTCTCCTTTAAAAGTGGTACCGTTTTTATAGTGCTCTAGTAATCGTTTGTAACGTTTTTCATGAGCTGCTTCTACGAGAGCTACTCCACGGAATTTTGCAGCAAGTTCTTCAAACCCTTCTTCTTCGGCTTCTTCTGCCATGCGATGATACATATCTGTCCATTCATAGTTTTCTCCGTTTGCGGCATCTTCTAAGTTAGCTTCCACATCACCAATTCCATGAAATTCTTTAAACCATAATTTTGCGTGTTCTTTTTCTTGATCTGCTGTTTCTAAGAAAATGTTTGCCATTTGAACAAATCCGGCTTTTTTTGCAGCAGATGCGTAATAAGTGTATTTATTACGAGCCTGTGATTCTCCGGCAAAGGCTTCCATAAGGTTTTTTTCTGTTTTCGTACCAGTATATTTAGACATATTAAATCCTCCTGCTTAAAATAGAGGCAGAAAATCTGCCTCTATGAAAATTACTATAAGAAGTTATAATTAACCGAAGTATCTCTTAAGAAGACCTTCAAATGCTTTTCCGTGACGAGCTTCATCTTTTGCCATTTCGTGAACTGTGTCGTGGATTGCATCAAGATTAGCTGCTTTTGCACGTTTAGCAAGGTCAAATTTACCAGCTGTTGCACCATTTTCTGCATCAACTCTCATTTCAAGATTTTTCTTTGTGCTGTCTGTTACAACTTCTCCTAATAATTCAGCAAACTTAGAAGCGTGTTCTGCTTCTTCATAAGCAGCTTTTTCCCAGTAAAGTCCAATTTCAGGATATCCTTCTCTGTGAGCAACTCTAGCCATTGCAAGATACATACCAACTTCTGAGCATTCACCTTCAAAGTTTGCTCTTAAGTCAGCAATGATGTCTTCGCTTACACCCTGAGCAACACCTACAACGTGCTCAGCAGCCCACTCTCTTTCGCCAGCTTGTTCTTTAAATTTATCAGCTGGAGCTTTACAAATTGGACATTCAGCTGGTGCAGCTTCTCCTTCATAAACATATCCGCATACTGTACATACAAATTTTTTCATAGTTAATTTCTCCTTTTCTTTTCATTATATAATAGTATTGATAGTTAGTCGAGCTATTATGTCACTCGACGGAATTTATTTTAATGCCGGATTTAAATAAAAGATTGTCCCGCATTAATCACATGTTGTCTAGATTTTGGAATCTATTGAGAATTCCGAATACAGTTTCCACATTTTCCCATAAAAATTGTCGTGCTGGATTCAATAATACCATCGAATGAATCGGAAACAGAACTGTTTATTTGCATCACATCATTCCCATCCATATCCATATCATAAATCTTTCCACAACAATTGCAGAAAAAATGATTATGAGGTCTTACATTTCCATCGAAACGATCCGCACCGTCTGGTGAAGGGATTTTAATAATCTCACCAAGATCCGTTAATAGATTTAAATTTCGATATACGGTTCCAAGACTGATATTAGGAAATTCATTCTTAACACGTAGATAAACTGTATCGGCAGTTGGGTGTTCTGTCGTTTCGGACAGATATTTTTTGATTGACTCACGTTGCCGACTGTACTTTAACACTGGTGTTATATCCTCCTTTCTCGAAATCAATAATAGGAATCATTACTGTAATTAGAATATAATATATATTTTTCTGTTTGTCAATAGTATTTTTTAAAAATATAAAATTTATTTTCTGAGTAAAGAAATAAAAAATTTTTATTTATATAGAAGAAAATATTTGTTAAAAATATTACATAAAAGTTAAGAATTAACCATTTATTCTACAAAAAAATGCAATTTATTTTAAATATGTCGAAAAAAATAGAATGAAAAAAAGGAAATAAACCTTGACAGATAGGCGTATTACTGGTAAAATGCAATCCTGTTAAGGAAATTAACAA
The DNA here is from genome assembly GCA_020024635.1 of Ruminococcus sp. Lineage (GTDB taxonomy): Bacteria > Bacillota > Clostridia > Lachnospirales > Lachnospiraceae > JAHHTM01. Next base: position 10,803 of record JAHHTL010000015.1, on the reverse strand, counting down.
ATTTGTAACAATTAAAATCCTACGAAAGAAAAGAATAAAATCAGGGAGGTTCATAAAGTGAAAACAAAAATTATAAACAAACTGTTTCTTTCTATTTTTACGGGGACAATTTTCATCTTGGGGAGTCGTATTCATGTAGAGGCAGCAGACAATGTAACGAATACTATGCCGGTTGTGCCAATCATGAATATTGAAAAAATTATAGAAAAAGAATACCAAATGGATCTAAAAGAAGAAGTTCAGTTATATTTGGTAGAGAATGATCAGGGAGAGTATTTGAATATAGCATTTTCTAATGTAAGCGATTTTGCTTATATTAGATATGCAGCTACGGATAAAAGTGATTGGGCAGGAAAAATGTATAACGGTACAGCTGTGGAAATTCTAGATTATGAAGGAGATTGGGTTAGAATTAAGTCTGGAAATGTCTATGGATATGTGCAGGCAAAAGATTTAATCATTGGAAAAGAAGCAAAAAAATATGATGAATCTAACGAGAATAAAACGTATCATTATGCGGAATCAAAAGCCGAAGAAGAAGAGAGATTGATAAAAGAAGAAGCACTGCGAAAAGGACAGGAAGTGATCGCATATGGAAGTCAATTTATTGGTAATCCTTATGTATGGGGTGGAACAAGTCTTCTGTATGGAGCGGATTGTTCAGGCTTTGTTCAGTCTGTGTACGCAGATTTTGGAATCTCACTTCCAAGAACAACGTGGGCTATGGAAACAGCAGGTATTCCCGTAAGCTATGATCAAGCGATGCCAGGGGATCTGGTTCTATATGACGGACATGTTGGGCTTTACGCAGGAAATGATATGATTTTAAATGCGGTAGACGAAAGTCACGGGATACAAATTACAAGTGCATTATATGCTCCGATTGTTACAGTAAGAAGAGTTTTATAAGAGAAACAGATAAGAAGAAATCTGGGAATCTTTTTTGAAAACATTTGTTGTGTTTTACAAATTAGAATTACCAGATTTTTTTATGCAATAAAATAAAAATTATGGAATGGCAATATGCACAAAAAAGGAAAAAACTGTCGAAAGTGAAAAAAAAGATTTTACCAACTTATTCACACTAAAAAAGTGAAAAAGCAAAGAAAAACTACTATTTCTACAAAGTTATCCACATTATCAACACTCAACCATGTGAATAATGTGGATTACTTATGTTAAAAAAAGAACAAATGTTTTGTAGAGTTATAATAAAATTATCTTTTTGTCGAAAAAAAACGAAAAAAAGATTGACTTTTAAGTAGTCAAAAATTGTATGAAGTTGTCGAAAAAATTCAGAAAATAAAATTCGCTTCTTGCGTAAAAAAAAAATAGGATGTATAATAAGGAACACGAATAAAAGAAGGAGGAAGTGAAATGGCACAGATTTCTAGAACAACAAGAATCGGTGAATTGCTACAGATTTTTCCAGGTGCAGAAAGCATCTTAATGGAAATCGGAATGCATTGCCTTGGCTGACCGGCTTCACAGATGGAGTCTCTGGAAGAGGCTGCAATGGTACATGGCATTGATGCAGATTTGCTGGTTGAGAAATTAAATGCTTCTATTAAAGCAGCAGGTTTGTAATAAATAATTGTCATGTGTGGAAAGATTTTCCACATAAAAATACCCCGCAGAAAAATTCTGCCGGGTATTTTTTTATGAAATCAGACCAAGATTTTGAATCGCATTTGAAGAAATAAGAATATCATAATGTTCCTCTAAAAATGCTAAGGTAGCTGCAGATACTTTCTCAATAGAAGAATACTCGGAAAGCATATTAGAAATTTTGTTGAATTCTTTTTCAGAATGCTCAGATTGTCTTAGTGCGAGCACATAGATTTTGGTGTCAGGATCTTGATAAAGTGTATTAGCTCCATGATAGATTGGGGCGATCAGGTGTGCTGCCTGTATTGCATCATCAATGTTTTCAAAAGAAAACAATCGAATGGTTAATTTTGGCGCCTCTTTTTTCTCTGGAGTAGGAGAATCGGTACCGGCGGCGGCTTTTTTTACTTTATCAAGAAGTTCCATGAAGTCTTCTGCGCCTTCTAGCTTTTCGAGTGTCTCTGGAATAGAGGCATCCGTAGTGTTAGAGGAAGTAAATTTTGAAAATCTAGTGTCTAGTTCTTCTGGATCTTCTACCTTTGTAATAATGAGTACAATCGTATCTGCAGAGGTAGGGATCGCTTCAATCATCAGAGGAATATCTTCTGCTTCAAATCCAAAGTCAAAAGCAGCTTGTTGCATCATATCTCGAAAGAGAGATTTTGCCTTCTCTGTGCCGTAAGCAAGCTCGCTTAACTTTAGATGTCTTTCTGCCAGATCGGCATGTGTTAAAGTACATCGTATTTGGTTATCATTAATTTTTTCTATCTTCATATTTTCACATCCTTATGAATTGTAATTTCAAAAAACATATATCTTCTCACTATTAGTATAAACAAAAACAAAAAATATGTAAAGAAATTTACGATTTTCCTATAAAAATATGTGGCATATATTTATCAACAAATGTGAAAGGGTTATGAACAACATACACATTGAAATAGACAAAGGAAGCAATTATAATTGCAAGTACAGAAGATAGTTTATCGGATAAATAAGTATATGAGAAAGGAGTCTATATTTTTATCTATCAGGTTTCCTTACAGATAAGGAAATACTGTCTTATTATCAAAGAAATTCAAAAAATTCACCCGTCCGATTCATGGACAGATAACCAATAAACAAGAGATTACTTGCAGGTTTGTACTGTCTTTTGAGATACTTTTCTATACTGGTACGTCACGGCACCTTATGGAGTATGAAAAAGTATACGTTCTATTTATCCCGACCTGCAGATGAAGGAGCAACCATGGAAATTTCTAATACAACCGATGTTTATAAAAGTTTATATTCAGAGTTAGAAGATTATGAAAAAAGAGGAATAAGTATGAGTGTGGACGGATACCCGGCCAGCCCACTTCAGATTGTACAGGCGCATATGATATGTGAGGAAGGAAGTTATATGCGGGATTATGTTTTAGATCCGCAAGGCTACATAGAGTCGCTGGAGTTTGTCGGACTCAATCAAAACTATCATTACCTTAATAAAAAATTAGACGATAATTAGGCAGACGATTCCCCTCATATGCCGGATTATGCCAAAAGGCAATTTAAAAAGGCTACATTTTCACATATTTTGTACAGGACGTATGTTAAAAGTAATAAAAGAAAATACTTATAATTGTTGAACTATTTATACGCTATCATGTATAATAGTTTCTATTAGGAGGTGCGTCATGGACGAAAGAGAAAGAAGGCCATTAGAGGTTCGACAAACCAGGCAGCAGGAAGCAAATAGAAGGCGCCCAAGTGGTCAAAGAATAGAAGACATAAAACGTAAAAGACCAAGGCCAGATGGTGCTGCAAATCGAACAACCAGACCCACTGGAAGAAATGGACGAAGAATAAGCAGACGAGCAAGAAGGAGAAGAAGAAACTTTATCATCAGAATTCTTCTTTTAGTAGCCGTAGTTATTATAGCAGCAGGTGGATTGTTTTTTTGGAAAAAGTATGGCTCATCAAAAAAACAATATGATTTGAAAGAATATTATGGATTACAAAGCGAAGATGATCTTGCTGTTATGGTAAATAATCAGGTAATTGGAAGGCTGGAAGATTACCATTCAGGTGGGAAACTTTATGATGGTGTTCCATATATAGAATATTCCGTAGTACGGGATTTTATTAATGAGCGTTTTTACTGGGATTTCAACGAAAATATTTTGCTTTATACACTGCCGTCGGGAAATGTTTCTGTAGGCGTAGGAGAAAAAGAATATTCAGTTGTTAAAGAAAAGAAGTCAAAGGACTATGTGATTTTAAAAACTGAAGGAAAAACTGCATATATAGCACTTCCGTTTATTGAACAGTTCTCTAATATGGAATATAAGTTATTAAAGGCAGAAGGTGATCGCGTTCCAACGCGAGCGGTGATTACATGCGATTTTGGAGAGCACATGGTTGCTACAATGAAAAAAGATACAAAAATTCGCTACCAAGGTGGAGTAAAAAGTCCGATTTTAGCAGAAGTAAAAAAAGGCGATAAAGTCCGAATTATAGATCAGGTGGATGGTTGGAAGAAAATTCGTACTGAAGATGGGTTTACAGGCTATGTGAAGGAAAATACACTAAAACGTCCTCAAAAAGAAACCATATCTCATGAATTTCAGGAGCCGGAATATACAAATATAAAGGTTGATAAACCAATCAATATGGCATGGCACAATGTAGACAACGAAGATGCCAACAGCTATGTCTTAGAAGATATTGCACGCACAAAAGGACTTACAATCATCGCACCAACTTGGTTTAGTATTGAAAATACAGAAGGTGATATGTCATCTATTGCAAGTACCGATTATGTAAATTATGCGCACCAGTCTAAGCTAGAAGTATGGGGAGTCTTAAGAGATTTTCACGGTGGAATTAATTCCTATGATGAGACCTATGAGGTACTTAGTTATACTTCCAAAAGAGAAAATTTGATTAATCAAGTAATCGGTGCGGCTATTCAGACAGGATTAGATGGAATTAATTTGGACTTTGAACTGATTTCTTCGGAATGTGGAGAGCATTACATTCAATTTGTAAGAGAATTGTCAGTAAAGTGTAGACAAAATGGTCTTGTATTTTCTATAAGTAATTACGTACCTATGCCATATAATAAGCACTATGATCTGAAAGAACAAGGAATTGTTGCTGATTATGTTATCATCATGGGATATGATGAACACGCAGCAAACTCTTACGAAGCTGGATCGGTAGCATCCTACGATTATGTAAAAAATGGAATCGAAGATGCATTAAAAGAAGTTCCCAATGATAAACTTGTGAATGCGATTCCGTTATTCACAAGATTGTGGTTGGAAAGACCAAAAACAGAAGCAGAAATTGCAGAAGATCAAGGAACAGAGGCAGAAAACTATCCGTTAAAGGTTACCAATTCCGCACTTGGTATGGAAACTGCGGAGAAAACCTTGAAAGAAGTAGGGGTTTCACCGGAGTGGGATAAAAAAACAAGACAAAACTATGCGCAATGGGACACTGAAGAAGGAACCTATAAGATTTGGCTTGAGGACGCACAGTCTATTGAAGAGAAATTAAAACTTATAAAGGAACATAATCTTGCCGGTGTTGCATCTTGGCGTATCGGTTGGGAAAAACAACAGATATGGGATTTGATCCTTCAGTATGTAAATTAATTTAATATTTAAGAAAAAAACACCCTGTTTTTGCATATATATCATAATATATGTGAAGGGGGTGTTTTTTTGCGGCAGAAAGCAAAAACAATGGTAGGGTTAATCGCGTTGGTAGTTTTGATGATTGGAGTATGGTGGTCAAGTGAATGGATTTATGGCAAACAGATTAGGAATGACGATATAGAAACATCTGCAGATGTAAAAAAGAACACAAATAAAAGGGTTGTCATTGATGCAGGACATGGGGGAAAGGATTCAGGAAAAATCGGTGTCAATAAAGTTTTGGAAAAAGATATTAATTTGGAAATCGCGAAGAAAGTACAAGAATTGCTTTTAAAACAGAACATAAAAGTGATTATGACAAGAGAGAAAGATTGTGATCTTGCGGACTCAAAAATCGAAGATTTACGGAAAAGGGTGGATATTATCAATGGAGAAAAACCAGATTTAGCAGTCAGTATTCATCAAAACAGTTATACAACGGAAAACATTCATGGGGCGCAGGTTTTTTATTACAGCCAGTCAGATCAAGGGGAAAAATTAGCATCCATTCTTCAAACTGCATTGCAAAAAGTGGATCCTGAAAACAAGAGAAAAGAAAAAGGAAATGACAGTTACTTTATCCTAAAAAAAACAGAGGTTCCAGTGGTTATTGTGGAATGTGGCTTTCTAAGTAACCCAAAAGAGACAGAAAAACTGATTTCAGAAGAGTATCAGGATCTTTTGGCAAAAGCCATTTTTGATGGTATTATGGAATTTTTATCTTTGTAAATAATGGGATTTCATAAAGACAGTTTTTTTTTGAAATAAATCATGTTATAATAAAAATTATGGAAACAATAATAAGTACAATTGATAAAAATAATATTGATGCTAGTGTCATTTTCAGTGCAGGACAGATCTTGAAAAATGGAGGACTTGTAGCGTTCCCAACAGAAACGGTTTATGGACTGGGTGCAAATGCCTTAGACGAGGAGGCAGCGAAAAAAACATATGCGGCAAAAGGGCGCCCATCAGACAATCCGCTTATTGTGCATATTGCAGAGCTAAAAGATCTAGAAGCGATTGTGTCGGAGATACCAGATATCACAGAAAAAATTGCAAAGCGTTTTTGGCCTGGTCCGCTTACTATGATTTTTAAAAAAAGTGAGATTGTTCCATATGGCACCACTGGAGGGCTTGATACCGTTGCGGTTCGGATGCCAAGTGACAAAATTGCAAGAGAATTGATTTTGGCAGCAGGAGGATATGTGTCAGCTCCAAGTGCAAATACATCCGGAAGACCAAGTCCAACTACCGCACAGCATGTAAAAGATGATCTCGATGGTAAAATCGAGATGATCCTAGATGGGGGAAGTGTAGAGATTGGTTTAGAGTCCACGATTCTCGATATGACAGTGACACCGCCTATGATTTTGCGACCAGGGGCAATTACTGCAGAGATGCTGGAAGAAGAGATAGGGGAAGTGACGGTCGATCAAACGCTGGTTGATAGTTCTAGTACACAAAGGCCAAAAGCACCAGGAATGAAGTATCGTCACTATGCACCAGATGCAAAACTTACAATTGTTGAGGGAACATGGAAGGAAGAAGTTCTGGCAATTCGTCAGCTTGCATATGAAGCGTATCTTCAAGGTCGTCAAGTTGGAATTATTGCGACCAATGAATCGGAGCAATACTACTCGCACGGGATTGTAAAAAATATTGGAACAAGGGAAAATGAGAAGACTATTGCAAGGAACCTCTATTCTGTTTTGCGAGACTTTAATGCAGAAGATATTTCAGAGATTTACAGTGAATCATTTGCGGTACAAGGCATAGGAAATGCAATTATGAATCGTCTGGAAAAAGCGGCAGGACATATTAGAATCAAGGCAGCGCCGATTGTAGAGAAACAAAAATATAGACGAATTGTATTCGTTAGTCAGTCAGATACAAGTAGAGGACCTGTAGCGGCAGAATTACTGCGCAATGAAAAGCTAGAACAAGAGTATGTAATAGAATCCAGAGGCATGGTTGTGTTGTTTCCTGAACCTGCAAATCAGAAAGCAGAAGCAATTATGAAGAGTGGAAAATTAACACTACAAAATCATGTATCCAAAGCATTTTCACAAGAGGAATTAAAAGAGGATACGATCGTTCTTACTTTTGAGCAAAGCCAGAAAGAAAAAATAGTATCCGAATATGATTCAACTGAAAATGTGTATTCCATTCATGAATTTCTGGAGGATGACATAGAGATTCCCAATCCATATGGACAGCCATTAACAGCCTATGGAGAGTTTTATGAGATGATGAAAACATTGATCCCCAAATTAGTAGATAAACTAAATTCTTTTACAGGAGGAGAAAAATAATGTCAGAAGTACGTGTTATGGATCACCCATTGATCCAACATAAAATTAGTTATATTAGACAAGAGGAAGTAGGGACAAAAGAGTTCAGAGAAGTTGTAGGAGAAATCGCAGCATTGATGTGCTATGAGGCCACACGCAATTTAAAGTTGCGGGATGTAAAAATCAAAACACCAATTTGCGAAACAATCGGAAAAGAATTAACAGGGAAAAAATTAGCGGTAGTACCTATTTTGCGTGCAGGGCTTGGAATGGTAGATGGCATGCTATCGTTGATTCCAACCGCTAAAGTTGGACATATCGGACTTTATCGTGATCCAGAAACTTATGAACCAGTAGAATATTACTGTAAATTACCATCTGATTGCCAAGAAAGAGAAGTATTTGTTGTAGATCCAATGCTTGCAACAGGGGGATCTAGTGTAGCGGCTATCCAGCTATTAAAAAATAGAGGGGTAAAAAATATCCGCTTCCTTTGTATTATTGCAGCTCCAGAAGGAGTAAAGCGTATGCAAGAAGAGCATCCAGATGTGGATATCTACATCGGTGCTTTGGACGAACGTCTCAACGATCATAAATATATTATCCCAGGTCTTGGAGATGCGGGAGATCGTATATTTGGTACAAAATAAAGGAGGCAAGTAAGGATGTCAGATAAGAGGACGGATTATTTGTCATGGGACGAGTATTTTATGGGAGTAGCAAAACTCTCTGGTATGCGATCCAAAGATCCAAGTACACAAGTTGGATGTTGTATTGTAAGCCAGGACAATAAGATTTTATCTATGGGGTATAATGGCTTTCCTATTGGGTGTTCAGATGATGAGTTTCCATGGGCGAGAGACGGGGAAAATCCGCTTGATACGAAGTACATTTATGCCACACACAGTGAGTTAAATGCAATTCTTAATTACAGTGGTGGAAGTTTGTATGGATCTAAATTGTATGTTTCTTTATTTCCTTGTAATGAATGTGCAAAAGCAATTATTCAGGCAGGAATTAAAGAAGTGATTTACGATTGTGATAAGTATGCAGATACACCATCCGTTATTGCATCAAAAAAGATGATGAACGCAGCAGGTGTGACTTATCATCAATACCGACATACAAACAGAAAAATAACGATAGAATTATAAAAAATAGGACCGGCAGAGAAAATTCTGTCGGTTTTTACTTTGGTAACAATTCACAAAAAGATGCAGATTTAAAAAACAGTCTAGACTTTTGTGAAAACCATGTATATAATACAAATCACAAAGCAGTTGTTCGTGCTGCTTCCATACATAGATGCATTCTAGCATCTAATGTGTCTGGGGTTGGATTTTGATCCATCCATTCTAAATTATAATCAAGCTGTAATTCACAGCGAATATTTCAACAACTCAGTATGAAAAGTTAAATGAAAAACTGAATAGGAGGGATAGCTTGCTTCGTAGAAATTTTGTGATATGCGAGTGTGAAAAGGAGTATGCCAAAAAGTTAGTTTCCATCTTTCGGGAACAGAAAAATTTAAGATGTCAGTTTTATTCTTTTCAAAGCATTGAACAATTAAGAGAGTTTACCCTGGATCATAAAATTCACATTTTATTGATCAGTGGAGAATTCCCAAAAGAAATAAGGCAACAGATGAAAGCCGATGTTTGTTGTGTTTTGACAACAGGAACAGAAGAATTGACAGCAGAAGAAAAGGGGGTGTATAAGTATCAATCCTGTGATCGAATATTAGAGTTTGTGTTAAATTTACTAGAAGTATCTAACGAAAGCAAGAGAAAAAAAGAACTTCCATCTACACTTATCGGAATTTATTCTCCCATACATAGAATAGGAAGTACAAATTTTGCTTTTGCACTGGGACGGAAATTTTTAAAAAAGGGTCCTGTGTTGTATATCAATCTTGAAACTTATTCTGGAGGAGAGTATTACTCCACAGAAAAAGGTGGAAATAATTTAGGCGATCTTCTCTATTATTTTCGAATGGGACAAAAGAGTATAGAAAAGTATATCAGTGCCATGACGCAACAAGTCAATGGAGTGGAATATATTCCGCCAATTTGTGTATCGAGAGAACTTCTAGAGATCAAGCAGGAGGAATGGATTCAATTCTTTCAAGTCATACAAGAGGAATGTATGTATCAGACCATCATTCTTGATTTAGGGGATTATATTCAAGGGTTATATGAGATATTGCGTTGTTGCAATACTGTTTACACCTTATATCGAGATGATCCGATTTCAAAAGCAAAACTTGCTCAATATACGCATAATTTAAGGATGCTAGGATTTGAAGATGTACTAGAACATACCGTACAACGAGAAGTTCCGATTAAAGAAGGGGTATAAATGTGGAAGTATTAGAGCAGATCTATGACAAAATTATCCAAAGAATTGATATGAACCATGAACTCTCCGATGATGAAATACGGGAACTGATACACACAGTGATAAAGGAGGAATCAAAACAGAGATATCTTTCACTAAAAGAAGAAACATATTTGGGGAAAGAGCTATTTAATGCTTTTCGAAAATTAGATCTTTTGCAAGAACTGATCGAGGATGAAGAAATTACAGAAATCATGATTAATGGAACCCAGTCTATTTTTTATGAAAAGGCAGGGAAAATCCATCAGTCAGACAGAAGTTTTGTATCGATCAATCGACTGGAAGATATTATCCAACAAATTGTTGCAAAAACAAATCGCTATGTAAATGAGGCAAACCCCATTGTAGATGCCAGACTAGAAGACGGATCCAGGGTAAATATCGTTTTAAGACCCATTGCTTTAAATGGACCGATTATGACAATTCGAAAATTTCCAAAAGAAAAAGTTACGATGGATCAGTTAGTTAAGTGGGGAAGTATTAGCAAAGAGTGTGCTGGATTTTTAGAAAAGCTAGTGCGTTCAAGATATAACATTTTTGTGTGTGGAGGCACAGGAGCAGGGAAAACTACTTTTTTAAATGCATTGTCTGATTTCATACCGGAAGACGAACGTGTGATTACAATAGAAGATAATGCAGAACTTCAAATCAAAAAAGTAAAAAATCTAGTAAGTTTAGAAGCAAGGAACGTGAATCAAGAAGGGGAAGGAGCAATCACCATTCGGGAACTTGCGAAATGTGCGTTAAGAATGCGTCCGGATCGAATTATCATTGGGGAAGTTCGAGGAGAAGAGGTAGTAGATATGATTTCATCCGCAATG
>JAHHTL010000014.1 GCA_020024635.1 Ruminococcus sp. | reverse complement strand
ATACATTACTTCTTGAATTTATATTTTCCTTTTCCGTGACCGGATACTGGCTCAATAATCTCTGCCTGCACCAAATTGGCAAGAAGTTTTGAAGCCCCTGAACCTTTCAGTTCAAGAAGTTCCATAACTGCACTTCTTCCAAACATCTCATCAAAGCCAAACTTCTCAAAGAGTCTATGGATATGAACCGTCGTTTTTACCGAGAAATCGCTGCCTTTTTCGGAAAGTACACTTTCAATATCCACTTTTTTGTCTTGAATGTCCACTTTTTCATTTTCAATATCCACTTTTGTATCCAAAATGTCCACTTTTTCTTCATTCAGAAATCCTCTTATATGAAGATTTCGATTATGAAGCTCATTTTTCTCGTTCAAAAGCAGATTTCTGAGAAATGCTTCCAGATACTCTGTTGTTTCGTAAATACCTTTTTGCAGGTTCGTATAGTTTGCACGAACAAGTGCATTTCTGAAATACCACGCATTTTCCGCAAAAATATCATTGGTTGCAGAGAACCCAAGTGTCCTTAAATATTTGATGAAGAACACTGCCGTTGTTCTCGTATTGCCTTCCCCAAAGATATGGATTTGCCATAGTCTTGAAATGAATACTGCAAGATGATGGATAATATCGTCCATTGAAAGCCCCTTATAACTAAAATCTTTCTCCTGCGAAAAATCATATTCAAGTGTAGTTCTCAGGTCGGACGCACTGCCATACATAACAGTTGCCCCATCAAGCACCCACTCTTTCTTTGTGATGTTGTAATCTCGAATCCTTCCGGCGTGTTTATAAATACCCTGAAAGAGTTTGCGGTGGATAGAGATATACTCATTTGGTGAAAATGAAAACGCTGTTTCGGAAAGAATTTCTGCAATACGAGAAGAAACCTTATCAGCTTCTTCGGTACGCTCATCATCAAATAAATGAACAGGTCTTTCCTCATAATAGCTGTCGATAAGGCTCTGTGCTTCCTTCATCGTGATTTTGCCTTCAATATTCTGAATGGCAGTATCAATCAAATATTTAGATGGTTTGAGTCCGTCCACCGCCTGAAGTCCGATTGCCGTACTCCAAGCATACCCCTTATGAGCTTTATCCGGTTCAGACTCCCTCAAATATTCCTTAAACGGGTCTTTTTCCATATCCACTACCTCGCTTCATAGTCTTATAATTCAATCTTACCTAATTTATGCAGACCGTCTGCACAAATTTAAAACTGCTCTATTCGCTTTCCAACATATCCTCAGCGGCTTTTGCAATCATCTGTCTGTACTGTTCTTTCACACTTTCCAGTGCAAGTATCTGTACTTTTCCATTAAAGCCAAACACCCAACCGAAAAGGTAGGACTGGCTGATACTTCGGTCTGTACCCTAAATGAAGTCATATCATAGGCAAGGGTTGTCACATCTTCTCCAAAACGGTCAACCATTGTTTTCATTTTTCACATACTTATCATAGTCTTTCGGCTTATTTTTTCTATGAAATAAATTCATGACACGAGCTAATATTATAAAGGCTCCTATCATTCCACACGCCATGCGTTCTCCAAATCCATGCCAAAACAAGAAAAGTTTTGTTGGCTCAAATGCGAAGTAAAGAAGCACTACTCCTAATACTAACATTAAGACAACCCTATCACTCGTCCTGTTCTATTCATCATTTACGCCTCGAATTTCAGTTTCTCTGCTAAATCAGGATAACCGATTTCTATACATCTAATGAATTGATTTTTTTCTTTTGCCACCCAAAAATAATACGCATATACCATAACAAAAAAAGCAAATATGAACGCAATCAGTACAGATACAACAGCAATATATTTATCTTCGATATATGCTATGTTAAATAGAAACATTATCAAAAACATGATCGATAAACATACAATGAGCTGCTTAAAGGTTTTAAGTCTTGCATGATATACATTTGAAACCATGTGAAAAATTCCTTTAACCTCGTTAGAAGCATACACACGATTTTTTAAATTGTTTTGTATTTCCTTATGTAACCCTATATTCCGCAAATATCGATATAGCATTTGAATTTTCTCCTTAGATACTTTTTTCTTATTATCTGCTTATTAATCTTTTATTCTGTTTACTGATCTCAAGGATGTTATTCGCTGCTGACTGTGCCGTTCCGTCTTCCCATCTCCAAAATGCTTGTCTCGAAATATTTAACTTGTCAGCAGCTTCTTTCTCCGACATTCCGGATTGCCTGCGTAGCTGATAGAATTTTTCATTCAGTTTCATGAGTTGCCCTCTTTTCGGTATAGTTACACTGACAAACTTCATGCGAAATCGTAATAAAGCGGACTTTACGATCACGCAGCAAGCCTTTGCATGCCGGAACCTGTTGGAGAAATTGGGATATATCTAACACTCTACTCTAAATACATTTTAACAAAAATGGGCAACCCCATCAAGAGGCTGCCCATTTGTTAGTTTGCGTTTTTTCTTACTGCACAAAGTTTGGCATCATTAATACAGCTTAGCACCTGCTGGAATATGAGGATCTACCATAAGAAGGTTTAATCCTTCGCTTCCGTTTTCTTCATGTACTGCTGAGATCAACATACCACAGGAGTCAATTCCCATCATCTTTCTTGGTGGAAGGTTTACAATCGCAATTGCTGTCTTTCCAACAAGTTCTTCTGGCTCATAGAATTCATGAATTCCACTTAAGATAATACGATCTGTACCTGTTCCATCATCAAGAACGAATTTCAAAAGTTTCTTAGATTTTGGAACTGCTTCACATTCTTTAATCTTCACAGCTCTGAAATCTGATTTACTAAATGTTTCAAAATCAACCATTTCTTCAAACTGTGGTTCAATTACCACGTTAGAGAAATCAATGGTTTCTTCTGCTGCAACTGCTTTTACTGGTGCTGCTTTTTCTTCTATCTTTACTTGTGTTGCGTTGTTCGCTTCATTCTTAACAGCGCCCTGTGACTTCATTGTTGGGAAAAGTAACACGTCACGAATTGCCGCTGAATCTGTAAGTAACATACACATTCTATCGATACCAAATCCGATACCACCTGTAGGAGGCATACCAATTTCCAATGCATTTAAGAAGTCTTCATCTGTTGTATTCGCCTCATCATCTCCTTGTGCAAGCAATTCTTCTTGCGCTTTGAAACGTTCTCTTTGATCAATCGGATCGTTAAGTTCTGAATATGCGTTTGCCATTTCCCAACCATTCATAAAGAACTCAAAACGTTCTGTATATTCTGGATTTTCCGGTTTCTTCTTTGTAAGTGGAGAAATCTCAATTGGATGATCCATTACAAATGTTGGCTGGATCAAGTGTTCCTCTGCAAACTCTTCAAAGAATAATGCAAGAATATCACCTTTTTTATGACGTTCTTCAATCTCTACATGATGCTGTTTTGCAAGTTCTCTTGCTTCCATCAATGTGTGAACTTCATTCCAATCCACTCCTGCATATTTTTTAACAGCGTCAACCATTGTAATTCTTTCAAATGGTTTTGCAAGATCCATCTCTACGCCATTGTAAACAATCTTTGTTGTACCTAACACTTCCTGTGCAACAAAACGGAACAGATTTTCTGTTAAATCCATCATGCCGTGGTAATCCGTATACGCCTGATAAAGTTCCATTAATGTAAACTCTGGATTGTGTCTTGTATCAAGACCTTCGTTACGGAATACTCGTCCAATCTCATAAACTTTTTCCAGTCCACCTACGATCAATCTCTTTAAGTATAACTCCAATGAGATCCGAAGCTTAAGATCTTCATTTAACGCATTGAAATGTGTTTCAAATGGTCTTGCAGCTGCTCCACCTGCGTTGCTTACAAGAATTGGTGTCTCGACTTCCATAAATCCTTGACCATCTAAATATCTTCTAATTGCACTTAAAATCTTAGAACGTTTGATAAATGTATCCTTTACGTCTGGATTCATAATAAGGTCCACATATCTTTGACGGTAACGAATATCTGTGTTTGTCAAGCCATGGAATTTTTCTGGTAAAATCTGAAGACTCTTAGAAAGCAACGTCACTTCTGATGCATGAATGGAGATTTCCCCTGTTTTTGTTTTGAAAACTTCCCCAACAATACCGATTACATCCCCTACATCTAACTTTTTAAATCCTTTGTAAGACTCTTCTCCAATACTGTCTCTTGCAACATAAGACTGAATATTTCCCTTCAGATCCTGAACATTACAAAAAGAGGCTTTTCCCATAACACGTTTGGACATAATACGTCCTGCAATGGATACTGATTTGCCTTCTAGTTCTTCAAAATGATCTTTGATTTCCTGACTGTGATGTGTCTGATTATATTTTGTAAGCTTAAATGGATCGCTCTCACTATTCTGAAGATCAGCGAGTTTCTCACGACGTACTTTTCTTAACTGATTAAGATCTGGTTCTTGTGTATTTTTATTATTTTGTGGCACGATGCTTCTCCTTCCTTTATATGCGAATTCAGACACCCCATAACTAAGGTGTCTGCAATCATCTTGTATTACATAGAACGACTGATTTCAAGTATTCTATACTGGATCACTCCAGCCTGTGTCTCCACGTCTACAACGTCGCCCTTCTTTTTGCCCATAAGAGCCTGGCCTACCGGAGACTCATTTGAAATCTTTCCTGCAAGGCTGTTTGCCTCTGTGGAACCAACAATTTTGAATTCCATTTCTTCATCAAAAGTAACATCAAATACTTTCACTGCACAACCTACATTGATCTTATCAAAATCAACTTCGTCTTCTACAACTACTTCTGCATTTTTCAAAATTCCTTCTAGCTCCTCGATACGAGCTTCGATGTCTCTTTGCTCGTCCTTCGCTGCATCATACTCAGCATTCTCTGACAAGTCTCCTTGTTCTCTTGCTTCTTTAATTTTTCCTGCTACTTCTTTACGTTTTACTACCTTAAGATTTTCAAGTTCATCCTCTAATGCTTTTAAACCAGCATAAGTAAGTAATCTTTTTTTTGCTTCAGCCATTGCTAATGTCCCTTTCTAATTCCTTTTATTCTATTCTCTGGCAAATGTCTGACTTAAATAGACTTTCGCTAATTTAATCTATGCTTAACAATTTTAATATTATACCCAATCCCTATAGGGATGTCAAGATATTTTCCAGTTCTTCATAAGACTCTACTTGATTGATCATTTCTCTTAATTTTGCAGATCCATGAAGACCTTTTGTATACCATGCCACATGCTTTCGCATTTCTCTTATTCCAAGGTAATCCCCTTTATACTCCATTTGAAGGCGGGCATGTCTTAGCATAGTCTCCTTAATCTGGTCAATCGTTGGACGCGGAGGAAGTTCCCCGGTTTCTTCATATGCAAGTAATTCAGAAAAAATCCATGGATTTCCTTGTGCACCTCTTGCAATCATAACCCCGTCACAACCTGTTTGTTTTTTTAAGGCAATTGCTTTTTCTCCAGATGTCACGTCCCCATTTCCAATAACCGGAATAGAAACCGCCTCTTTTACCTGACGAATGATATCCCAGTCTGCTATTCCTGAATAATACTGCTCTCTTGTTCGTCCATGAACCGCAACCGCAGATGCCCCAGCTTCCTCTATGATTTTTGCAATCTCTACCGCATTAATACAACTGTCATCAAATCCTTTTCTAATTTTTACTGTCACTGGTTTTTGGATTGCCTTTACGATTGCGGAAACAATTTCATAAACCAGTTTTGGATTTTTCATTAATGCAGATCCTTCTCCATTTCGTACCACCTTTGGCACTGGACATCCCATATTGATATCTAAAATTGCAAATGGACGTTCTTCAATTCTTTTAGCCATTTCGCTCATAATTTGGGGATCCGAACCAAAAAGCTGCAAAGAAGACGGCATTTCTTCTGGATGTATTTCCAGCAACGCTTCCGTATTCTTATTGTCATAATAAATTCCTTTGGCACTGACCATCTCCATGCAGACAAGTCCTGCTCCTTGTTCTTTACAAAGCAGACGAAATGGCAGGTCTGTTACTCCTGCCATAGGTCCTAAGATATAGGAATTGTCTAGTTCTATATTTCCTATTTTTAAATGTTTCATACGTATTGTCTCACTATTTTCTATTTTTATTATAAATTAGTCTTAACCCTTCCAAAGTCAAATTCGGACAGTATTTATCAACACATGTGGTTTGTTTCACAATAATATTTCCTAGTCCCCCGGTTGCAATAACAGTGATGTTTTCATACCCCGATTCTTCTTTTAACTTTTTTACAATATATTCTGTCTGACCGATTGCTCCAAAAAACAATCCGGCTTGCATACTGGTAACAGTATCTTTGGCAAGAATTGTCTTCGGTTTCTTAATCTCAATCGCCGGAAGCATAGCTGCCCCCGCCCATAAAGAGCGAGCTGCTGTTTCAATTCCAGGTGCGGTAATTGCTGCTTCAAAGGTTCCCTTTGGTCCCACTAAATCGAAGGTGGTTGCCGCTCCAAAATCCACAACAATAACAGCCCCCTTTGCCATATGATAAGCCGCCACTGCATCTACAATCCGATCCGCACCTACTTCTTTTGGGTTTTCCGTAGCAATCCGAATCCCTGTACGAACCCCTGCAGATACCACGATCGGATCAATCTGAAAATACTTTAAGATTCCATTGACCAAAGAGTGCATCAAATCCGGCACTACAGAAGAAATAATCACAGCTGAAATTTTGTCTGGTTCTACATTTCGATGCTCCAAAAGATTACAGATCGTAAGTCCATACTCATCGGACGTTCGTTGTTTTTCAGTGGTAATCCGAAAAGTTGCAACAAGCTTTTCTTCATTAAAAATTCCAAGTGTAATATTTTTATTTCTCACATCAATTGTCAGAAGCATCCATTTTCTCTCCTAAATAAAATACCTTATAGTACAATTCCAAGGACTCAAACAACTCTTCCTTTGTTCGTTGCAATTCTTTGATTTTTAAAACACTGCCGATTTCATCAAATGAAAAATCATTCTCTTCATGATCCACTTTTAAACAAAGACTTCCGTTTTTATCGTACACAATCGTGAATGTACCACCAATATCTTCTGTATACAATACACACATAATCTGTAATTCCTGTTTGATTTCTTCCGGCAAAGATGTAAAATCCGGATTTAAATAAAATTTTCGTTCATAAGAACTTGCTGCACAAAGTACAACCTCATTTTCCATATTTGTTTCCTCTTTCTATGATGATTCTACGATACATACCCATACAGTCCACGTACCGAAACTTCTCCTGCATAAATCGCAACAATGGAACCATCTTCTTTTCTAATCAGAAGTTCCCCCTTTTCATTGATTCCAAGTGCATGAGCTGTATACACCTCTTTTTCTCCTAGAATCTGAACCTCTTGATCTTTGTTGATCAGAATATGGTTATATTGTTCTTGTAATTCACTAAGATCACAAGTTTTTATAAAGGTCTCATAATTTTTTTCAAAATGTTTTAAAACAGCGGAAATAATGGCGCTTCTTTTTTGCTTCCCGCCGCTCTCCAAGAGCAAAGAAGTCGCCATGTCTTTGATCTCGTCTGGAAGTTCTTCTAGGTTTACATTCACGCCTGTACCGATCACTACATGATTGATATAATCAATTTCTGTACTCATTTCTGTGAGAATTCCTACGACTTTTTTCTTTCCACATACCAGATCATTCGGCCACTTGATCTTCAAATCCAGATCCACCGTTTCTTTTAGTCCTTCATACACACTAAGTGCCATAACCAAAGTCAGCATAGATGCCTTGTCTGGGGAAAACTCTGGTCTTAAAAGCAACGTCATGTAAATGTTTTTACCTTTCGGGGATTCCCATACTCTTCCTCTTCTGCCTCTTCCCGCGTGTTGACAGTCTGCCACGACTAAGGTGCCGTGAGGAGCCCCTTGATCCGCCAACTGTCTTGCTTTTGTATTTGTAGAATCAATTTCATCAAAATAATAGATTTCCTGTCCTGCCCATTCTGTGTCCAATCGACTTGCCAATTCTTCTTTTGTTATGATATCCGGACTGGATGTAATACGATATCCTTTGTTTCGGATGGCTTCTACTTCATATCCTTCTTCTTTTAGCTGATTGATTACTTTCCATACAGCTGTCCGTGAAACCTGAAGCTGTTCGCACAACTGCTGACCTGAAACATAATCTCCACATTCTCTTAATACTTTTAAGATTTCTGCCTTCATCTGCCCCTCCAAAAGATTCTATCTTCTTTGTCTGCTAACTTCAAACATCAGAATTGCTGCTGCCACAGCTGCATTTAATGATTCTGCCTGACCTTCCATGGGAATGCGCACCCAAGTGTCTGCCATATCTGCAACTTCTGGTCTTAAACCATTCCCTTCATTTCCAATTAAAAGTGCAGTTCCCTTTCGATAATCTTCTTGATCGTAGGAATGCTTTCCCTCTAAGTGTGCTGCATATACTTGAATTTTTTCTTCTTTTAAGCAACGAATTCCTTCTAAAATATCATCTAAATATATAAATGGCATCCGATAAGCTGCGCCCATTGTAGAGCGGATTGTCTTTGGATTATAAATATCCACACAATCTTTGCTCATTAAAATTCCAGTCACACCCGCCGCTTCTGCTGTCCGAAATATGGTTCCTAGATTCCCGGGATCTTGTAAATTATCCAAAACTAAAATATGAGGATTTTCTTTCTTCAATATCTCTTCTATTTTGTAATCTAACTGACGAACCACCGCAAGAATCCCTTGCGGTGTTTTTGTATCTGAAACATAGGCAAATACTGTATCAGAAAAGGTCTCATAGGAAAGCCCTTGCCTTTTTAGTTCCTGTCCATGTTTTTTCTCATAGGACTGCGAGAGGTATAATTGACGGATTCTGTCTCTCGGCGCTTCTAGTACCATTCGACTTCCCTCTGCTAGAAAGACCCCTTCTTGATTTCTTATTTTCGCCTTTTTCTTAAGTTGTAATAACTCTTTTACTTTTTGATTACTGGTGCTTGTGATCATCGTCTTCTCCCTATACTCTTGAATGGAACTTTCCTAACACAGCATCGGATCCAATAACGATAATAATGCAATCTGCCGGAAGTGGTTTTGCAGGATCGAATGTAACATCCACTTCTTCTCCTTGCATAATTCCAACCACGTTAAGACCATAGCGCTCACGCAATTTTAATTCCATTAGGCTTTTTCCAACCCATTGCTCTGGAATAACTGTTTCTGCAAGACTATACTCGGATGACAACGCAATCCAATCGGTAAAATCAGTAGATACGAGGCTCTTTGCAATTCTGCTGCCCATATCTCTTTCTGGATAAATAATTGCATCTGCCCCAATTTTTTTCAAAATCTTTCCTTGAAGATCATCTTTGGCTTTCACAAGAACGTAAGGTATCCCAAGCTCTTTTGCTGCAATTGTTGCCATAATACTTGCCTCTAAGTTCTCTGATACTGCAATCACAATGGCATCTAGATTTCTTCCCCCTAAAGACTGAAGTGCTTCCGGATCAGATACATCTGCACGCATAGCAAAAAATACAGAATCTGAAATTTCTTGAATCTTTTCATACGATTTATCAACGACGATCACATCACCGCCTAATGCCTCCAAAGATAATGCAACACTTCGTCCAAAACTACCAAGTCCTATTACTGCAAATTGTTTTTTCATCTTATATTCCTCTCAAACTATCCTAACATTATTTTCTCTTCCGGAAGATCCCGAAGTTGTTCTACGACTTTTACTTTTCCTGCAAAGACAAGCCCCATTGTAATTGGTCCGATTCGGCCTACATACATCAATACCATTAAAACGATATGGCTGGCCCTTCCAAGATGTGGCGTAAGATCTGCACTTAATCCAACTGTTGCCAGCGCAGAAGTTGCTTCATACATTAATTTCAAAAAATCCTTATCTGGTTCTAAAATAGTAAGTAAAGTAACTCCGGATAACCAGAATAAAAATGTAATGGTACTAATTGCAACTCCGGAACGCACAATAGAAGCATCTAGTTTTCTTTTAAAGCACTCCGTTTCTCTTCTGCCTTTTATTACACAAATACAAGTTAAAACAACCATTACTGCCGTTGTTGTTTTGACACCACCTGCAGTTCCCCCCGGTGATCCTCCAATAAACATCAAAATACAAGAAAGTAGCTTTGAACCTTGTGTAAGGCCACTTTGCGACATGGTTGCAAATCCCGCTGTTCTTGTGGTCACAGATTGAAACCCACTTGCCATTAATTTCTGACCTACACTTAGTTTTCCAATTGTCAGAGGATTGTTGTACTCTAGCAAAAAGATTCCTAATGTTCCTATACAAATCAAAAAAAATGTGGTGCACAATACAATCTTGGACTGTAATTTTAACCTGGTGAACAATCGATTTAGTGGCAGGCGTCCCTGAAATACTTTTATGGCGTTGTGCATTACATCATACCATACTGTAAATCCAAGACCTCCCATAATGATCAATAGCATCGTGGTAAAACTAATCAGCGGTGATCGAATATACTGAATAAAACTTGATGTTCCAATCAAGTCTATACCTGCATTACAAAATGCAGATATGGAGTGGAATATGGAGTAAAAAATCCCTTTACTAATTCCAAACTGTGGGATAAATACAAAACTGTATAAAATAGCACCAATTCCTTCTACAAAAAAAGTACCTTTTAAAATTCGTATGACAAATTGTACCATTCCTGATAATGTATCAAGATTATAGCCTTGCTGAATCATCATACGCTCCCGCATCGTAATCTTTTTCTTTATGATCAAAAAGAATGCTACGGTACATGCAATTACTCCAAGCCCCCCAATTTGAATAAGAACAAGTAGTATCCCTTTTCCGAACGCGGTAAACTGCACCGCAGGTGTAATTGTAACAAGTCCTGTCACACACACGGCTGAAACCGAAGTAAACAGTGCATCAATGAATTTGATCGGCACCTGATTGCTAATTGGCAGCCACAAAAGAACGCCTCCTAGAAGAATGACGCCCAAGAATCCAAGGGAAATTTTTTGCATTGGATTCAAACATGTTTTTTTCTGATTTTTCATTTCCATTTTCTCATACCTTAAAGCGGTATCCTACACCCCAAATTGTCTCTATGTACTGTGGGTGTGAGGTATCGTATTCTATTTTCTCCCTTATCTTTTTAATATGGACGGTAACCGTTGCGATGTCGCCAACTGATTCCATATCCCATATTTCTGTGAACAATTCTTCTTTGGTGTAAACATGATTCGGATGACCTGCCAGGAAGGTAAGAAGATCAAACTCTTTTGTCGTAAAGGAACGTTCTACTTCATTTACCCATACTCTTCTAGCCGTTTTGTCTATCTTTAGTCCTCGAATCTCTATGAGTTCATTTTCCTCCACTGTACTGCCGATCAATCTTTCATATCTGGCAAGATGTGCTTTTACACGAGCCACAAGTTCACTTGGACTAAATGGTTTTGTCATATAATCGTCTGCGCCCAATCCTAGCCCTCTGATTTTATCAATGTCATCCTTTTTAGCAGACACCATAATAATCGGAGTATTCTTCTGACTACGCACTTGTCGACAGATTTCAAATCCATCCACACCTGGAAGCATTAGATCCAGAATAATCAAATCATAATCCTCTTTCATCGCTTTTTCAAGTCCTGTTTTTCCATCATTCACTACAATCACATCAAAATTACTTAGTTCTAGGTAATCTTTTTCAAGATCTGCAATACTTTCCTCATCTTCAATGATCAAAATTCTTTTATTCATTCAGTGGTACCTCCTGATACTTTCTTATTACAAAATACATCGTTGTTCCCACACCATTCTCGCTGGTGGCCCAGATTTTTCCGCCATGTTCTTCTACAATTTTCTTTACAATCGAAAGCCCAATTCCACTTCCTCCTTTGGAAGAATTTCTAGAAGCATCCGTTCGATAAAATCTGTCAAAAATGTAGGGAAGATCTTTTGGGGCAATTCCTTTTGCATTATCTTCTAATTCCACTTGAATAAAATCTCCCACATCTTTCAATCTCATATGAATTTCCGCTTTTGATTTATCCATATATTTCACGGAATTATTTACAATATTATTGATAACACGTCGAAGTTGTTCTGGATCTACAATGACTGTTGCATCTTCTTCTAAATAATTTTGGTAGCTAAATTCCACCCCTTTTTCTTCTAATTCCATCGCAAGGTCCTCTGCACAATCCCCAAAATAGTTCTTTGCAGAAATGGTACTAAAATCATACGGAATACGATTGGTATCAATCTTTGAATACAAGGTAAGTTCATTAATAAGAAGATCCATTTCATTAGCCTTATTGTATATTGTTTTTATATATCTGTCCATCTTTTCCGGTGTATCTGCAACTCCATCCATAATTCCTTCTACATATCCTTTAATTGCAGTAATCGGAGTTTTCAGGTCATGAGAAATATTACTGATCAATTCCTTATTTTCTTTATCAAAAGCAACTTTTTCTTCCGCATTTGCCTTCAATCTAAGCCGCATTTCTTCAAAATCACGACAAAGCATTCCTATCTCATCATCTGTATCACTGCGAATTTCAAAGTCCAAATTTCCTTCTTTAATATTTCTAGCTGCTGCTTGAAGTTTGGAAAGTGGAATGGATACTGTTCGGTAAATCCAATAGATCAATACTGATGCAGTTAAAAATACAACGAGCAAATATAATTGTTGTATTTCCCCCATTGTCCCCGCAGAATCCGGAGAAAATAGCTGCATTGCTAAGATCACAAAAAAAGTAGGCAGAATCATAACAGACATAAACGCAATTACTAACTTTGTTTTTAGTTTCATCTTATTACCTCATGTATTCAACAGATTTTTGTTATATTTACAGTACTTCTTACTAAAAAAACAGACACCTGATAGGTGCCTGTTTTTACGCACCTAATACTGTGTATTTTACAGATATTTCTTTAGTGCGTCAACTTTATCTAGTTTTTCCCATGGTAAATCAAGGTCATTCCTTCCAAAGTGTCCATATGCTGCTGTCTGCTTGTAGATCGGTCTGCGAAGATCCAACATTTTTATAATTCCTGCCGGGCGCATATCAAAATTCTCACGAACAATCTCGATGATCTTTTCATCAGAAAGTTTCCCTGTACCGAAAGTATCTACATTGATGGATGTAGGCTGTGCCACACCAATTGCATAAGACAGCTGAATTTCACATTTATTCGCCAATCCTGCAGCAACAATATTTTTTGCTGCATAACGTGCTGCATACGCTGCAGAGCGATCCACCTTTGTGCAATCTTTTCCTGAGAATGCCCCACCACCGTGACGAGCCATTCCACCATAAGTATCAACAATGATTTTTCTTCCTGTAAGTCCGCTGTCTCCGTGTGGTCCACCGATCACAAAACGACCGGTAGGATTGATAAAGAACTTTGTATGTTCGTCCACCATTTCTGCTGGTATAACTTCATCAAATACATACTTTTTGATATCTTTATGAATCTGCTCTTGTGTCACCTCTGGATCATGCTGGGTAGACAATACAACGGCCTCCAATCTGTATGGTTTGCCATTTTCATCGTATTGTGCCGTTACCTGTGTTTTTCCATCTGGTCTTAAGTATGTCAGTGTTCCATTCTTTCTTACTTCTGTAAGTCTTCTGGAAAGCTTATGCGCAAGTGCGATCGGATATGGCATAAACTCTTCTGTTTCATCCGATGCATATCCAAACATCATCCCCTGATCTCCGGCTCCAATAGCTTCAATTTCGTCATCAGACATTTTATTTTCTTTTGCTTCCAACGCTTTATCTACGCCCATAGCAATATCTGTGGACTGCTCATCGATGGCTGTGATTACACCACATGTATCTGCGTCAAATCCATATTTTCCTCTTGTGTATCCAATTTCTCGAATGGTTTCACGAACAATTTTTTGAATGTCAACATATGCATTCGTTGTAATCTCACCCATGACAAGTACAAGACCTGTTGTTGTGCTTGTTTCACATGCCACACGGCTCATTGGATCTTGCTCTAAAAGCGCATCCAAAATGGCATCTGAAATCTGATCACACATTTTATCTGGATGACCTTCGGTTACTGATTCGGAAGTAAATAATAATTTTTCCATTTGTTTCTCCTTTCATTTCTTTCTCTTTCTAGCTGTTTACAATCTTGAACAAAACTGTCCTGTTACGTAAAAAACAGTCCACAAAAAGCGGACTGTTTATTTTTCATACATAAATCAATCTTCTTATTGTTCGATTACTCGCTCAGGCTGGCACCTTCCTTCAACGGGGTTGCCGCAGCTTCATAGATCCTTTGTATCTCCACTGCTCTGAATAAGAGAAAGTTCTTTATTAAATTGTTATTTCCATAGGCAACTCTACACCGTAAAACAATAAAAGTCAATATCCAATGCAACATTTTTCAATAAAATGTAGATAATTTTTCTCGTTAGCCTACTTTGAACTTAAATTTTTGAATTTCTTTTTCATCGGAAACTTCTTCTATAATTCCACCAAGAGAACGAAGTTTCTCGTCAAAACGCTCATATCCGCGCTTAATGTACACAATATCGTCAATAATTGTAATTCCTTCTGCTGCCAATCCTGCCACACAAAGCGACGCACCTGCTCGAAGATCTGAAGCGCTTACTCGCGCTCCCGAAAATTTTTCAACCCCTTCTATGGTTGCAGAATTTCCTTCGATCTTGATGTTCGCTCCCATTCTTGCCAACTCATCAAGATATTTGAAACGATTTTCAAAAATACTTTCTGTAATCGTACTTGTTCCTTTTGCAAGTGCAAGTGTAACTCCAATCTGTGGCTGCATATCTGTAGGATATCCCGGATATGGAAGTGTCTTTACTTGTGTACAGTTCAGTCTCTCTTTTGCAACCACGCGGACAGCATCGTCAAATTCTTCTACTTCACATCCAATATCTACAAGCTTAGAAATGGTCGCCTCCAAATGCTTTGGAATCACATTCAAAACGGTAACATCCCCTCTTGTGGCTGCTGCGGCAAACATAAAGGTCCCTGCTTCAATCTGATCTGGAATAATGGAATAAGTTGCGCCGTGAAGTTTCTTTACTCCACGAATCTTGATGACATCTGTACCTGCCCCACGAACATTGGCGCCCATGCAGTTCAAAAAGTTAGCAACGTCAACTACGTGTGGCTCTTTTGCGACATTTTCCATAATCGTTAATCCATCTGCCATAGCCGCTGCCATCATCACATTGATGGTCGCTCCAACAGATACAACATCAAAATACAAATGCTTGCCTTTTAAGCACTCCGCCTCTGCGACGATCTTACCATGCTCAATATCTACATCCGCGCCAAGGGCACGAAATCCTTTTAAATGCTGGTCGATCGGGCGACTACCGATATTACATCCTCCCGGGAGGGCAACTTCTGCTCTTTTATATTTTCCTAATAATGCACCTAATAAATAATAAGATGCACGAATCTTTTTAATGTAATCATAATCTATGCTAAAATCACCAATCGTACTTCCATTGATCTTCACGGTATGTCTGTCAACTCTTTGTACGGATGCACCAATTCCTTCAATCGCTTCTATTAAGACATTGATGTCACTAACATCAGGGAGATTTTCGATCGTAACTGTCTCATCTGTCATGATGGACGCTGCTAAAATCGCAAGTGCTGCATTTTTTGCACCACCGATCTCTACTTCTCCTACAAGCGGATTCCCGCCTTTTATAATATATTGCTCCATAAACGCACCTCAAAACACACGACTTTCTATCGTCGTCCCTTATTAATCAAGATTTTTCTTATACTCATACTTATTTCATTCTAAATATACGAAGCCATTATAACACAATTCGTCTATTTGTAAAATCATTTTTTCATTTCGGTCCCATGAGGATCATCTTAGTACAGCTTCCACAGCTTCGAGAACTTTGGAAACCGTTTCTTCCATCTTACATCCATCCTGACTTACGGTAATGTCTGCATATTTTTGAAAAAGCTTGGTTCTCTCCTCATACAAATCCCGCAATGTCTGCCCTTGTCTTAGAACAACGCCTCTTTTCTTCGGGTTTTGAATTCGTCTTTTGATTGTTCTATAGGAAGCTTTTAAATATACAACAGTACCAATTTCTTTCAAATGGTTCATCGCTTCCTCGCAGTATACAACGCTTCCTCCCGGAGAAATCACAGCATCTGAAACTTCTATCTGGGAATTGACTTGGTTTTCAATTTTTAAAAAGGCCTCTTCCCCATCCTGCGCTATAATCTCTCGCAAAAGACGATGCTCCTGTTCCTGAATCAAAAGATCTGTGTCTACAAAATGAAGGCCCAGTTGCTTTGCCACTACAACTCCCACTGTGCTTTTACCGACTGCAGGCATTCCTATAAAAATCAAATTGTTTTTCATCAATAGATCATCCCGTCTTTCTTCTCTTTTGTACCTTGTACATTATAACACATATTTAAAAATTAGTAAAATTTACGTATCGATCTTCTATACTCTCTTCTTCTTTTATAGATTTCATGGTATAACATAATCTCGATCAATTCATAAATATCCTTCTTTTCTTTTTCATTATGCGGAAATTTTTCAAAAATATGTTTTGCAAGCATATGAAGCTGCACTTTATCTGGATATTCGTCATAAATCATGCTACAGCTAAACTCTAACCTGTCACATTCTTCTTCAATATATGGAAGCAGTTTCTTGGCTGTTTCCGGATAAAGGCTTTTCATATATTCATAATCTTTTTGTTCTTTTCGCTGGTCGTCGAACTCCACCGAAATTGGATAAGTAAGATAATAAGGCAGTTTCTGACTCATACAATACACTTCCGTTCCAAAACATATATGATTACTATATGTACGATCAAAAATTTGGTTCAATCTCTTTTATTCTAAAAACTGAAGGCTATCTCTGATTTCTGTCTCCATCTCTTTTGTTGTCCACTCTGTATAATATCCAAGACAGGCACATTTGTAGTTTGTAGTTCCTTTCTTTATCTCTTTTCGATAATGCACATGTCCCATAATTCCACAGGAAACCCCATATTTTTCGTAAGCTTTTCCAAAGCTTTCACTTCCAAGAAATGCATTGAAATAATCCCAGTTCTTTTCCGGTGGAATCACACTGCACTCTGGTATGGAAATCATATGGGTCACTGCTGTTATCTGTTTCCCTGAATTTTCTGCAAACACTTGCTCCATTTCTTGCAACATTGCTTGACAGACGGTTGGATCGTCCTCTCCCCAATGGACAAATCTACGATCTTGCCAGACTCTTCCTGCTTGCGTTTTTTTGCGAAATTCTTCCATTGTGTAGTGTTGTGCTCCCAAGGAATAGTCATACCATCCCATACTGCCTGTTACAATTTTATCCTTCTCTAATTGGATCGTTTTCCCACACAAACATCCTTCTTGCTGTTTATACTCTTCATAAATTTGCCACGCGCTTTTAAATTTATGTTCTGGATCCCACATGTCATGATTTCCAGGGACAAACAGGAGTGGCTGGTCTAATTTTTTTCGGATTGTTTCCAGACTTTTCAATGTGGTATATGCTGTATCTGTAATATCTCCTGCCAAAATAAGCCCGGTACACTGTTCCTTGTTTAAAACGTCGCATAGCACATCCAAAACCGGATATTCTTTGTTCGTATCTAAATGTATATCTGCTATGATTCCTAATTTCACTATTTTTCTCCCCTTAAGTTATGACACCAGACTGCATGGTTTTCTTTTTCCATGTTCCATTCTGGCTTTTCTTCTTTACAACATTCTTTCACTTGACTACACCTTGTATGAAATGGACACCCTTTGGGCGTATGCACGGGATCCGGAACTTCTCCTTCTAGTATGATTCTTTTTTCCCCTCTATCCTTCACGTCCACTACAGAAGAAAGTAATGCTTTCGTATAAGGGTGCAATGGATGATCACACACTTCCTCTGTGGTCCCATATTCGACTAGATGTCCCAGATACATAACTCCAATATAATCACTCATAAACCGAACCACATTCAAGTTATGTGAAATAAAAAGATAGGTAAGATTTCTTTCTCGCTGCAATTTTTTAAGAAGATTTAGAATTTGAGCCTGTACAGACACATCTAAAGCTGACACGGCCTCATCTGCAATGATAAACTCTGGATCTAGTAACAATGCCGCTGCAATACTGACTCTTTGTCGTTGTCCTCCACTTAATTCGTTGGGATACTTGTCCATATAGTTTTGATCTAGCCCAACTTGTTGGAGCACTTCTATGACCTTCTGTTTTCTTTCTTGCCTCTTGAGGTGTGTGCTTGTTTTTAATGGTTCTTCCAAGATCCATCCAATCTTTTTTTTCGGATTGAGGGAAGAATAGGGGTCTTGAAAAATCATTTGAATTTTTCTTCGTATTTGCTTTTTCTTCTCTTTTGGAAGACCTAACAATGCTTCCCCTTCATAGAACACCGTTCCCTCTGACGCCGAATAAATTCCTGCCAGAACTTGTCCAACTGTTGATTTTCCACACCCCGACTCTCCAACCAATCCATAAGTACATCCCTTTGGAATTTTAAGATTCAATCCATCTACTGCTTTTACATATTGCTTTTTTTCAAAAAGCTTCTTGCGGGGCACCGGATAATATTTTTTTAACTCTTGTGTCTCCATAAGAATCTTGTGATCATTCATCTAAATGCCCTCCGTATTTTTCACATCTAATCTGGCGATTCAAAACGTACTGAAGCTTTGGACATTGTACGTTACACCTCTCCACCGCTTCCTGACACCGCTCAAAAAATGGGCATCCCTCATTTTTTCTTTCTTCTAAGGCTTCCACAGAACCTGGAACACAGACGATTTCCTCTTCCTTTTTGTCCGGATCTGGAATCGAAGCCAGTAATCCTCTTGTATAAGGATGCATCGGATGCTGCAACACTTGCTTCACTTCTCCTTGTTCCACGATCATCCCCCCATACATTACCATAACCTGACTGCAAACGGTCTGAATGACACCCAAATCATGTGAGATTAAAAGAATCATGGAATTGGATTCTTCATTGAGTTTTTTCAGCAAATCAAGAATCTGAGCCTGTATGGTAACGTCCAATGCAGTGGTAGGTTCGTCTGCAATAATAAGATCCGGCTCATTAATAAGAGCCATGGCAATCATGATTCGCTGCTTCATCCCTCCGGACAACTGATGGGGGTATTCTTTATATAACTCACTTACACGTGGTAACCCTACTTTTGCCATCATCGCAAGCACTTTTTCCTTCGCTTCCTGTTTACTTGCTGATGGATGATGGATACGATAACTTTCCTCGATTTGTTTTCCAACTGTCATCAGTGGATTTAATGCACTCATAGGATCTTGGAATATCATAGATACCTTCGCTCCTTGTAAAGCGCAGCGCTCTTTTTCACTACTGGAATATAGATCCTGTCCATTTATCAAAACATGTCCTGTCTCTATTTTTGCTGCCGGTGGAAGCAACCCCATTACTGCCAGAGAAGTCAAGCTTTTTCCACACCCAGATTCTCCTACTAAGCCTACAATTTGCCCTGGAGAAATCTGAAAATTAACGTCAAAAAGTGCTGGATAATCCTTCCCTTGACTGTGAATTGTCATCGTAAGATCTTTTACGATCAAACTTTTTTCTGTGTAATCTTTTGACACTTCGATTGTTGATTTCTTTTTCTTCCAAAACATGTTATGATTTTTCCTCTCTTTGTGACATTCGATGATCCAGATTGTCTCTTAAGCCGTCCCCTAGTAAATTAAAACCAAGGACTAAAATCGTAATCATAATTCCAGGAACCACAGCGTACAACGGATCTGTCAAAAGATACGACTGTGCCTCAAAAAGCATTCTTCCCCAACTCGGATGAGGTGGCTGTATCCCAAGTCCCAAAAAACTAAGCCCTGCTTCTGAGAGAATTGCACTTGAAATTCCAAGTGTAAACGTCACAAGAAGAGAGGAAGACAGATTGGGCAGAATATGAAACACCATGATGCGAAAATCAGAAATACCGCGCGATTTAGCGGCTTTAATATATTCCATTTCTTTTATTTGCATGAATCCAGTTCTCGTAATTCTACAAAATCTTGGAATGGCCATAATTCCAAGTGCTAAAATCATATTTCCAATGCCATTGCCAAAAACTGTGATCATAACCAACGCCAAAATCACACCTGGAAATGCCATTTTTGCATCCATCAGGCGCATAACAAGTTCGTCAATCCAACCGCCAAAATATCCTGCAATGGCACCGAAAATCACACCAATGGTCATGCCAATGATCACAGCCCCAAATCCAATTCCAAATGCCATCCACGATCCTTTCATTATACGACTTAAAATATCTCTTCCAAAATTATCTGTCCCAAGCAAATGCTCTCTAGAAGGCATTGCCAGTATATTCGCACTATCCATTTTATTCGGTGGATAAGGCAAATAAAAAAAACTAACGAGCAGCATTCCTAAAAGAAATGCAATTAACACCGTACCGATCACAAGATTTTTGTTTCTACATTTGTTTCTCACTTGTTTTGCCCTCCTTCCAAGCGTATTCTCGGATCAATCAGGGTATACAAAATGTCGATCAGTAGATTCATAAGCAACACCGTAACTGCTAAATAAAAAACAATTCCCTGTACTAGAGGGAAATCTCGATTTCCAACTCCAGATGTTAACAATCGCCCAACACCTGGTAAGTTGAATACATTTTCAACAATTACACTTCCCCCAAGAACATCTACCACAATCATTCCAAGAACGGTAAGAGATGGAAGAAGCGCATTTTTTAACACATGACGATACAACGTCTGGTTCATGGTTAAGCCTTTACTCCTCGCCGTTCGAACATAGTCTTGTGTCATTTCATCTAGTAAGGTATTTTTTAAATAACGAATTACGGTTGCTGATGTTCCCACTGTAATGGCACAGGATGGAAGAATTAAGCTCAAAAGCCATGCCATTGGATCTTCTTGAAACGGGACATAATCTCCTGAAGGAAGCAAGTTCCAAGTGACTGCAAATAGTAAAATGAGCAAAATTCCAACCCAAAAAGATGGCAATGATACTCCCAGCTGTGTAAAGGAAGAAAAAAAGACTCCACTTTTTTTATTTCTATTTTTTACAAGGTACATGGAAATTGGAATCACAAGCACTACCGTTAACGCAATGGATAACAAAGCCAAGGATATGGTCACTGGTAGACTGGATCTTAATAAATCTCCCACCGGCATCTGATAGCGGATGGAATCTCCCAAATCTCCTTTTAACGCCCCCAAAATCCAACTCGTATATCTTTGCACTATGGGACGGTCTAACTGTAATTTTTGTTCCAATGCCTCCACTTGAAGTGGATCTGCATCCACTCCAAGCATAATTTCCACTGGATTTCCAGGGAGAATTTGGAAGACACCGAAGGTGAGTAATGATACGAGCAATAGCGTAACTGCTGCCGTCGCTATTTTCCTAAGTGCATATCTCACACCTTTTCCTCCTACTCTACTTTTTTAACCGAACACTTCCCATATCATAGAATGTCACAGGATAGATATTCATATTGGTAAAGTTTTTATTCACTGCGTAAATTAAATACGGATCTTGAATGAAAACTGCTGCTGCATGATCCGCAAGCATTTGCTGGCATTCTTTGTATATTTTCGCACGTTCTTCTTCCACAGTTGTAGAAGCTGCGTCAATGACTAACTGATCATACTCTGGGTTGGAAAATTTAAAATAATTCTTTCCATATGTAGATGTAAAACGATTTAAGAAATCCTGTGGATCAAGTTTTCCTGTATGCGCAACAATCGATGCTTGATAATCGGCATTTTTATATACCTGCTCTAACCACTGCGCCCACTCGATCAGCTGAATGTCTACTTGAATCCCTACTTTTTCCAATTGACTCTTGATAACTTGTGCTGCATCCACATGTTCCTGATAATTAGAAGGAACTTTCATTGTGACCGTAAATCCATCTGGATATCCCGCTTCTTTCAGTAATTCTTTTGCTTTTTCCAGATCTGTTTCATATCCTTTGATATCCTCTTTATAGTATGTCTGCATTCTTGGACTTAAAAAACTCTCCAGTTTTTTCCCATGTCCTTTCGTAACAGTATTGATAATCTCATCTTTATCAATCGCATAGTTTACCGCTTGTCGAACCTTTTCATTATCAAATGGCGCTACCGTATTATTCATAGACATCAATTGCACCGCATTTCGTATTCCTTCTACAATTTCAAATTCTTTTCCAAGTACTTCGACATTCTCAGGTTCAATTGATGCAATATCAAGTCCACCAGATTTTAGTGCCATAAGAATTGCATTGTGATCTGTCATAATTCTGAA
Organism: Ruminococcus sp.; assembly: GCA_020024635.1. GTDB lineage: Bacteria > Bacillota > Clostridia > Lachnospirales > Lachnospiraceae > JAHHTM01. Next base: position 24,525 of record JAHHTL010000014.1, on the reverse strand, counting down.
TTCTACTTTTTCAATCTCTGGAATCCTTGATTCTACTGTATGATAGTCTGGATTCTTTGTCAGAATTACTTTCTGTCCTTGAATATACTCTTTAAACATGTAAGGACCTGTACCAATTGGGTGTGTTTCATCCTCTTTATAATCTTTTTCCTGTATAGACACAATACATTTTCCTAAAAAGCCGGCATCTACATGTTTCAATCGAAAGATAACCGTTTCTTCATCTGGTGTTTCTACTGCCTCTAATACCTCTGCCAGCACTTGTTTCAATGGTTGTTCTCCATTTAAACCTGCAAGCGTTTCATATGTGTATTTAACATCTTTTGCTGAAAATTCTTTTCCATCATGAAACTTAATATCTTTTTTTAATTTAAACTTATAGGTCAATCCATCGTCTTCTATGGAGTACTTTTCTGCTAGACATGGCAAAAAGTTTCCGTCCGTGTCAAACGTTAGAAGTCCCTCGTATACATTCATCATAATCCCTTCTGTATCCGATGCTGCGGAAAGCATAGGGTTTAAATTGTCTGGTTCTGCACTAACTGCAATTTTTATCGTATCTGTCTTTTTTGATGTGTTCTTTTCTTTGTCTCCACATCCAGTTCCTGCTACTGCGAGTGTCGCAGCCATGAGCACTGCCAGTGCTCTTTTCATCATTTTTTTCATGATTTGCCTCCTTGTTATCATTCTCTTTCGAGATACAATACAGTGAGCACGTCAAATAGTTGTGCATCTCATTCTGTAAGTTCTGAAATATATTTGCTTTAGTAGCACCCATAAAAGGTGTGCTCTAACCCTCATTATTATACAACGCATCTTCCTTCATGACAAGAAACAAAAGGCGAAGAAACGTCTTTTGAACATTTCTTCGCCTTTCTTTTACTTCTTTACGCTTAATCGTACCAACGCTCTTTGAAGCTTGGCCTGTGCCATTTGATAGTCTTGCTCTGTCAAATCTTTTGTAGCAAGTTGTGTTTCTGCTCTTTGTTTTGCGGATTCCGCTCTGGCTTCATCAATATCTTCTTTCCACTCCCATGTTGTTGCCATAATGCGACAAGTACCATTCATAACGGAAAGCATTCCACCGATGCAGGCTGCTTCTTTGACTGTTCCATCTTCAAGAACTACATGGGCTTCTCCCATTCCAAGGGCTGTGCAGTAATTACAATGTCCCGCCAAAATCGCGAGATCTCCTGTGATCGTTCGAACAACCACCCGTTCTACTTGATCTTGAAACAGCAAGCCATCTGGAGTTCCAATACGCAGTGGGAAGGTCTTCATAAGAATTCCTCCTTTACATCTTCTTTGCTTTTTCTATAACATCATCAATTGTTCCGGCAAATAAGAAGTAACTTTCTGGAATATCATCACATTCTCCATCCAAAATCATCTTGAATCCGCGGATTGTTTCTTTTAATGGAACATACTTTCCTTCCAAACCAGTAAACTGCTCTGCAACAGAGAAACTCTGTGACAAGAATCTTTGGATCTTACGCGCTCTGTTTACAGCCTTTTTGTCTTCTTCTGACAGCTCGTCCATACCCATGATTGCGATAATATCCTGAAGTTCTTTATACCGCTGAAGAACCATCTGCACCCCTTTTGCAACTTCGTAGTGTTCATTTCCAACAATCTCTGGTGTCAAAATACGGCTGCTGGATTCCAATGGATCTACTGCCGGATAAATTCCCTGACTTGCAATTTCACGAGACAAAACTGTCTGTGCATCCAAATGTGAGAATGTAGTTGCCGGCGCCGGGTCAGTCAAGTCATCGGCAGGTACATATACAGCCTGAACAGATGTGATCGATCCCTTTCTTGTTGATGTGATACGCTCTTGAAGAGCGCCCATCTCTGTTGCCAGTGTCGGTTGATATCCTACAGCTGATGGCATACGTCCTAACAACGCAGAAACCTCAGATCCTGCCTGTGTAAAACGGAAAATATTATCGATAAACAAAAGCACGTCCTGATTTTTCACATCACGGAAATACTCTGCCATTGTAAGTCCAGAAAGTGCAACTCGCATACGAGCTCCAGGTGGTTCATTCATCTGACCATATACCAACGCTGTTTTGTCAATAACTCCACTTTCTTTCATTTCATTGTAAAGGTCATTTCCTTCACGTGTACGCTCACCAACTCCTGTAAAAACAGAAAGTCCACCGTGTGCTGTTGCAACGTTGTGAATCAGCTCTTGGATCAATACCGTTTTTCCAACACCTGCTCCACCAAACAAACCAATCTTACCACCTTTTGCATATGGGCAGATCAAGTCAACGACTTTGATTCCTGTCTCCAAAATTTCTGTAGCTGGTGTCTGCTCTTCATAAGATGGTGCTGGACGATGAATCGCCCAATGCTCTTTCGCCTCTGGTGCAGGAAGATTATCTACCGGATCACCAAGAAGGTTAAATACTCTACCTAAACATTCTTCTCCTACAGGAACGGATATCGGTCCTCCTGTATCGATAGCCTTTGTGCCACGAACCAGTCCGTCCGTAGAACTCATGGCAATACAACGTACTGTGTTATCGCCAACTTGCTGAGCTACTTCAGCTATCAGTTTTGTGCCATTATTATCAATTTCAATGGCATTTAGAAGTGCAGGCAGTTCATCGTATGCAAAGCGCACGTCCAATACAGGACCTATGACCTGCACTACCTCACCAATATTTTTATCGCTCATTGCTAATATCTCCTCTATATTCTTGTTATCATGCCGTCTAAAACTGCGAAAGCCTAAAGTTCTTCGGCTCCTGCAACAATTTCCGTGATTTCCTGTGTGATGCTTGCCTGACGCGCACGGTTATAATACAGATTGAGTTTTTCAATCATCTCGCCTGCATTCTTTGTCGCAGCATCCATCGCTGTCCTTCTTGCAGCCAGCTCACTTGCAAATCCTTCACAGACACCTCCGTAAATTAATCCTGCAAGATACTCCGGAACAATTGCATCGAATACAGTATTGCTGTCTGGCTCATATAAAATGAGATCTTTTCTGTCACTTACTTTTCCATCTTCGGCAAGATCTGTAAGCGGAAGCAAGGAAAATACTTCCGGCTGCTGTGTCAGCATGGAAACAAATTTTGTGTAACATAATTTTATATGACCAAATTTACCTTCACTGAACTCTTTGCAGAGCAGTTTCGCAATTTCAAAGCATCCGCTAACAGAGATTTCTGAAATTTCAGCAAACTCCTCTGTCAGAATCTCCACATGCATTCGTTTAAAATACTCAACTGCTTTTTTACCAATTGGCAAGACCACATAATCTTGACCAGCACTTTCTGTCTCAAATGCCTTAAACAAGTTGGAATTATATCCACCTGCAAGGCCACGATCCCCTGCCATGACAATATAACAATATTTGTCATTTTTTGCCTCTTTCGCATAAACAGATGTAAATTCTGTATTTCCATTTGCAATGGTCTTCAATGTTTCATGAAGTTCTGCAAAATACGGATAGCAGGTTTCTGCTCGTTCCTTTGCTTTTCGCAGTTTGGAGGATGCTACAAGTTCCATTGCTTTCGTAATCTGCATCGTGCTTTGCACACTTTTCATTCGCAGCTTTACCGCTTTCATGTTTGCAGCCATGTTATGTCCTCCTAATTAATTTATTTCTCTGGGATTGTATCCAGGAAATTTTCTGTATAACAATCGATTACTTTTCTTAATTTTTCTTCTGTCTCTTTTTCCAGTTTTCCAGTTGTGCGGATTTCCTGCATAACAGCTGCCCCTTCCGCATCTGTGTCAAGATACGTGTATAATCCTGACTCATAGCGCTTAATATCCGATACTTCTACTTTCGTAAGAATATCATTTACAACTGCATAGAAAATTGCAACTTGTTTTTCAACAGGAATTGGTGCATTCTGATTCTGTTTTAAAACTTCCACAATACGTGCTCCCTGCTCTAACTGTGCCTTTGTATCTGCATCCAGATCGGAGCCAAACTGAGCAAAACTTTGTAACTCACGGTACTGGGAATAAATCAGTCTTAACGTACCAGAAACTTTTTTCATGGCCTTGATCTGTGCACTACCACCAACACGAGATACCGAAATACCTGGGTTTACCGCTGGCATGATTCCAGAGTGGAATAGCTCTGTCTCAAGGAAAATCTGACCGTCTGTAATAGAAATTACGTTGGTAGGAATATAGGCGGATACGTCACCTGCCTGTGTTTCAATAATCGGAAGCGCAGTAAGAGATCCACCACCATGTGCATCATCAAGTTTTGCCGCACGTTCCAGAAGTCTTGAATGAAGATAGAATACATCTCCTGGGTAAGCTTCACGTCCCGGTGGACGGCGAATCAAAAGTGACAGTGCACGATATGCCACTGCATGCTTACTCAAATCATCATATACAACCAGTACATGTTTGCCGTTGTACATAAAGTACTCACCCATCGCACATCCAGTGTAAGGTGCGATAAACTGAAGTGGAGCTGCTTCTGATGCGGTAGCTGCTACTACAATTGTGTAATCCATAGCGCCATTTTTCTTCAATGTTTCCACCTGTGATACAACCGTAGATCTCTTCTGTCCAATTGCCACATAAATACAGATTACATCTTTTCCTTTTTGATTGATGATCGTATCGATTGCAAGTGTTGTCTTACCTGTCTGACGGTCACCGATAATAAGCTCTCTTTGTCCACGTCCGATCGGGATCATAGAGTCGATTGCTTTGATTCCTGTCTGAAGTGGTTCATAGACACTTCTTCTTTCACAGATTCCTGGTGCAGGACTTTCAATTGCACGATATTCTTCTGTTACAATAGGACCTGCCCCATCAATAGGCTGGCCAAGTGCATTTACTACACGGCCAATCATTTTGTCACCCACTGGTACAGATACAACTTTACCTGTACGCTTTACAGTCTGACCTTCTCCGATATTTTCATCGGAACCAAATAATACGATAGAGACGCTGTTTTCCTCTAAGTTTTGTGCCATACCAAAACTTCCATCTTCAAATTCAAGAAGTTCACCAGCCATACAGTTTACAAGACCGCTGGCTCTTACGATACCATCACCAACCATCAGGATTGTACCTGTCTCATCCTGTTTGATCGCATTATCATAATATTTTATCTGACTGCGGATGACTTTGGATATTTCTTCAGGTTTTAATTGCATGATTCCATTCCATCCTTTAAACAATTATTTCGTTAAGTTTTCTAGAAAGTCCAGACAGACGGCCTTTTACAGTTCCATCATACTGTACCCCTTCCATTTCTACACTAAGACCTGCAACAACTGTTGGGTCTAGCTTGTTGATCAGAAGAATCTTCTTTCCACTAATCTTTTCTAATTTTTCTTTTAAATTGGCAAGTTGTTCTTCTGTAAGTTTCACAGCACTTGTCACAACTGCCTCTGCAATTCCGTGATCTGCGTAATAACGTCTTGTGTATTCTTTGCAGCATTGTGCATATTCGCCTAGAATGCCACGTTCACACAAAAGTTTTAAAAAATTAACCAAATACGGTTCTGCTTCCCCTTTAAATGCCTGATCTATAAGACCAATTCGCTCTGTTTTTGGAAGAGCCGGGTCACTTAAAAGTCTGATATAATCCGGATTTTCCCGGAACAATGTCAAAACGTCCTTCATCTGCTGATGAATGGTTTCTGAAAGCTGTTCTTGTGCAGCAAGATCATATAGACTGCCGCCATACAGCCGGCCAGTCTGTGTCATGATGTCTCACCTACATTCACTATAAAATCGTTAATAAGTTTCGTATGATCGTCTTCTTTGATCTCACGCTCGATCACCTTTCCAGCTATTTCCATTGCCATGCCGCCAATTTCATCTTTGATTTCATTGACTGCCTTTCTCTTCTCCTGAGCAATGTCATTCTCCGCTTTTTCTTTCAACGCAGCCACCTGAAGAGATGCTTCTTTTAACATTTCTTCACTTTGAACTGTGGCAGTTTTTTGAGCAGTTTTTAGAATTTCATTTGCTCTATTCTTAGCCTCTAGCATATTTTGCTCATACTGTGCTTTCATAGCTTCAGCTTCTGTCTTTTCTTTCACAGCATCTTGAATTTGTGCGTCTGCGATTGCTTTTCGCTCTTCAAGAATTTTATTGACAGGTTTGAATAAGAAACGTTTGATAAGATATACCTGGATAAAAAGGTTGCAGATCGTAGCGATAAACGTCCATGGTACAATTCCAACCAGTTCCTGTACCCCCATGGTCTTAACCTCCTGTTCTTCTATTTACAATGTTCTTGTTGATTTCCTCAATTTAACTTAAGAAAGGAAGTTCATGAACATACCAGGTGCAACAAAGATCAAAAGTAGACCTGTTACGAAACCATAAATACCTGTTGTCTCTGCAACAGCACATCCAAGAAGCATTGTTGATGTAACAGAACCTTTGCACTCTGGCTGACGTCCAATTGCCTCAAGAGCCTTTGCTACTGCGTTACCTTCACCAATACCAGGTCCGATACCAGCGATCAATGAGCATCCTGCCCCTATTGCACATCCTGCTAAAGCGATACCTTTTGCAAGTAATTGAAATTCCATAATTAAATCCTCCTAATTATCCTAATTTTCTTTTTGTTAACTACAATTTTATCTTGTTATTATTCTTCTGCTATTTCTGCTGCATTCGCAATATACATTACTGTCAGCATAGAGAAAATGAAGGCCTGCATCACTCCCGAGAACCAATCAAAGTAAACGGAAAGTACCGCAGGAATTCCTACATCAAGGAAAGGTATTTGTGATAATACACTTCCTAAAACTCCTGGAAGCAATCCGAGAAGTTTTGTACTGGCAAGCGCAAGCGCTCCGTAAATCAATCCACTGATGACAACTCCTGAAAGGATGTTACCAAAATGACGACACGCCATACTAATTGGAGTGGCTAACTCCGAAAGGATATTAAACGGCGTCATAACTGGGATTGGCGTTGTGAAATCTTTTAAATATCCACCAACTCCATTGGTCTTAATCTTTTGTTTTGTGATCAAAATAAATACCACAACCGCCCAGGCAGCTTCTGTGGAAAGATCTGCTGTGGGGCTCCTTAAGCCCACAAGACTTATCAGGTTTGATACTACGCTTGTTGTAAACAGTGCCGCAATAAATGGGACAAAATATCGGAATTTTTCTCCCATATTTCCTACGACAAAATCATTTGCTTTGTCTACAAGAAATTCTGCCAAAGCTTGGCGTTTTGAAATATTCTCCACTTTCAGATCATGCGTCAGCCAAATGCAGAATCCTGTGATCAAAAGCATTACAAGCCAGCTTACTACCATGGTCTCACTAATTTCTAGTTTCCCAAGTACAGGCACATCAAAAGGAAAAGTATAAAAAACTTTAGCCCCTGATACATCTAGGTTCATATCTTCTTCCACCTCCTATCTTTTTTTAATACCTATCTACCACTTTTCTACTTGTTGTCAATTATGCCCATAATTTTTATTCCAATTCCTGGAAACAATAACGGTAACGCTCCTGCCACAAATTGAAAGCAAGGAGCTGCGATTGCCGCAATAACCCACAACATTTGTAGCAGCATACGTCGGGAATAACTCCCTTTCATCAACAATCTTGCTGATGCTTCATCCGTACTGGCAGCTACTTTTTGTACTGCAAGCCCCATAAGGAAGAAATTAAGTACCGCAACAATGCTTCCTCCTATTCCTCCTAAAATTACCCTATAATCAAAGGGAACTCTCTGTGGAAATGCCAGATGAAGTATCCCGAAAGCTGCCAACATAATAACCAGTCCCACTATTGTACAAAGTGCAACTTTTGCTGTCTCTTTTTTTACAGCTGGCTGAATCTTACTCATTATGTAACTCCTTTGTCTAATGATGGTTAAAATATATTTTCGTTTTCTCTTTTTTACTCTCTTTTTCTTGCTTTCTTTCTATTACCAGATAAAACTTATAAGCAGTCATACCTGCTCCTCCAAGTCCGAAAAAAAAGCCTGGAATGTAAACCCAGCTCCCAAGTCCTAAATTAGAATTTAGAAACCAGCACAAAGCCAGACATAATAAAAGAGGGGTAACGAAAGAGAATCCCAGCTGTGTCAGCAGTAAAACATTCTTATATATGTCTGCAAAATGTTTCATTTTTTCCTCTTCCTTTCCCCTGAAAATATATTGAGATTTTAACATAGCATACACGAAAAAACAATGGATATGTATAAAACATCAAAAATTTCATATTTTATACATGTTTTCTTCTTCTAGCCTGTTACCAATCAATCTGTATCTAGTGTACAAAGACTTTCTTCTCTTTCACATAGACAATTCCTTTACGAATGCCCAAAAACTATACAGATGAATTTAATTGTGCTATTTCCATTCTAATTCATGTAAATGTCCCTCTAAATTCATATTTGAAAACCGATTCTGTCTTAACGCTTCGTATAATACAATTGCAACAGAATTTCCAAGATTCAAAGAACGAATCTCTCCTACCATTGGAATTCTAACACATCTTTCTTTGTTTTCTACAAGAATTTCCTCAGGAATTCCTGCACTTTCTTTTCCAAACATAATATAACAATCTTCTTCATAAGAGACTTCTGTATAGCATTTTTCTGCTTTTGTTGTTGCCATATAAACGATTGCCTCTGGATTTTTATCAAGAAAATCCTGGTAATCCACATACGTTCTTACATCCAGTTGTGACCAATAATCCATCCCTGCACGTTTTAACGCTTTTTCATTTAGCTTAAACCCAAGTGGTTCGATCAAATGCAATCTAGTGTTTGTTGCCACACAAGTGCGTCCTATGTTTCCTGTATTTGCCGGAATCTCCGGCTCTAGAAGTACAATATTTAACATGTCCCTACCTCTCATTTCTAAGTCGTGTAATAAATCTTTCCACACGTCCTATTGCTTCTTTTAAATCTTCTAAAGAATACGCATATGAAATTCTAAGGAATCCTTCCCCACATGCTCCAAAGGCAGTCCCTGGAACAATCGCAACTCTTTCTTCCTGAAGCAAACGGTTTGCAAACTCTTCGGACGTCAATCCAAACTCTTTGATGCTCGGGAAAACATAAAACGCTCCAAATGGCTCAAAACATTCCAACCCTATTCGATTAAACTCGTGCATTAAAAAACGTCTTCGCTGATTGTATGCCTTTCGCATTTCCTTTACATCCTCTTCACAGTTTCTAAGCCCTTCAATAGCTGCATACTGGCTATTGGTTGGGGCACACATAATCGCGTACTGGTGAAGTTTTGTCATCTGTGCGATAATTTTAGCCGGACCACAGCAATATCCTAAACGCCATCCTGTCATTGCAAATGATTTAGAAAACCCGTTAATGACAATGGTACGCTCTTTCATTCCCGGGAAAGAAGAAATAGACACATGTTGTGTTTTATATGTAAGTTCTGCATAAATTTCATCAGAAATCACATAAAGATCATGCTCCACCACAAAATCCGCAATCGGCTTTAGATCTTCCTTTGTCATAATCGATCCCGTTGGATTATTGGGAAACGGCATGATCAAAACTTTTGTTTTCGGAGAAAGATATGTTTCAAGATCTTCCACTGTTAATTTAAATTCATTTTCGTATTGTAATGGAATAATCACAGGTTTTCCATCTGCCATAATCGTGCATGGTTCATATGCTACATAACTTGGCTGCGGAATCAACACTTCGTCACCGGGATCCAACATGCAGCGAAGACCTATGTCTATCGCTTCACTTCCTCCTACTGTAATCAATGTTTCCTGCATCGGATCGTAAGTAACTTGAATGGTTCGTTTCAAATAGTTGCAAATTTCCTGCCTTAATTCTTTTAATCCGGCATTGGATGTATAAAATGTACGTCCCTTTTCTAATGTAAAAATCCCTTCCTCTCGAATGCGCCACGGAGTATCAAAATCAGGTTCTCCTACACCTAATGAGATTACATCATCCATTTCATTTGCGACATCAAAAAACTTACGAATTCCAGAAGGCTCTATTCCTATTATTTTTTTCGCTAATGGATCTCTCATTATAATGTCACCAACATCCTTTCTGATTCTTTCTTACTTCCAAGTATTGTTCCATGATCCTTGTATTTTTTTAGGATAAAGTGTGTGGCTGTACTAAGAACGGAATCAATTGGTGATAGTTTCTCTGATACAAAACGAGAGACTTCTTTTAACGTTTTTCCTTCTAAACTTATGAGAAGATCATATCCACCTGAAATCAAATATACCGCATGGACTTCTGGATAATTGTAAATTCTTTCTGCAATCTTGTCGAAACCTCGATCTCTTTGTGGTGTCACCCTCACCTCGATCAATGCGGTCACCGATTCAACCCCCGCTTTATCCCAATCGATCAAGGTATGATACCCACAAATAATCTTCTCTTGTTCCATCTGTGCAACTTCATTTGCAACTGTTACTTCATCTACTCCTAGCAAAATTGCCAGTTCTCCTAAATTGATCTTGCTGTTTTTTTCAAGATATTTCAAAATTTCCATTCTTAATTCGCTCATATGTTTCCCCTTTCTATCCTTGTCTTTTATTCGGACAACACTCTTTGCCACCAAAGCATAAGTTCATCCGGTGCCGGTCTGTCAAGATACCTCTTTTCTTCACCGCTTGTGATCACACGGGCATTTCCATCCGTTGTGACCCCAAGCCTGCTGGCTCGAATCCCCTCCTGTTCCAGCAAATTTACAAGCGCCTCTCCATTTTGCGTTACAGCAAGGAAACTTCCTGCTGACGTCATACAATATGGATTTAAATTATAATATTCACAAATTTCAACTGTTTCTTGATCAATTAACATTTTAGAGCGCTCTACCACACTTCCTGTACCAGAAGCCTCTGCAAGATTCCAAAGGGCTGCAAAAATCCCTCCACTTCCAATCTGATGAATTGCGGTCACCTCATAGTTCATAAGAGCCTTCCCAGTCTTTAATTGTGTTAGATTTTCTTTTCGTGCTTTGGCTTTTCGGAGAAAGGCGGGAACAAAACGCGTTTGCAATTCTCTTTCCCTCTCGTCTAAAATTCTCAGCATTCCTTCTAATCCAACCGATCCACAAAGGACAATATCCTGTCCGCTTTTGGCTCCATCTGTACGAACAATCTTCTCCTGATTTACCTGACCATATGCGCGCACTGACACAAACAATTGTTGCACCATCGGATTCACTTCTGTTTTGACTTCTGCAATAGAAATATGCTCTTGCAAGCATAACATTCGGACGGTCTCTATCACTTGTTTCAAACATGCTTCCGATGTTCTTACCGGTAGCATAATAGAAAGGGAAATTGCAAGCGGTTCTGCCCTCCAAGCAAAAAGATCATTTAGGGCACGCACCAAAGCATACACCCCAATTTCCCTACTTGTTCCAAAAGCGGTTGCTTCCGCAGAAACCATAGAATTTCCATCTTTGATTTTCACTGCAATACAATTTTCTTCTTTGGAAGGCTGATATAAAATCTCTTCTCTTACTCTATTAAGTTGCTTTTGTATAGATCTTTTGTACACAGTCTGAGAAATATTTCCAACTTTCATTTTTGCTTTCTATCTCCTGTCTATGATTGCCTTGTCTTTTTTGTATTCGATGACACAATTTCTTCCATTACTTTCCGGATCATGTCCTCGTTTTGCGAAGCAATTGCTTCTTTCATCTTCTGAGTCTTTTGCGGATCATCAGAGGCGGTTCCTACTAAAATTTTTTCTGATAACGGTTGGTATACGCTATGGTTTATCTTTTCACGCTTCGTTTCTACCCCATTTTCATAAGTGATCTTATACAAATCCGCCGAAAGACCTTCTTCTCCGTTTCTTTCGGTCGTCATTGTTCCAATCGGATCATCGGATGCTTTGTATTCTTTTTCGGCCGGTGTAGTACCTGTAATATCATTCACATACTCAATGGTACGATTCGGATCTCTTGTTTCCTTTCCATATATATTACAAGTAAGGTATCCGTTAGAAACAAAACTTTCAATAAATATTGGGCTGGAAAGGCTGTTTTTAAATTTAAAATCTATCGTATCATCTGCCACTGTGGCGTCAAATGCCGGTTCTACATAATGCACTCTCAAAGAATGGGCATATCTTGTAGTCACTTCTAGTTCCGACAAAAGAACCGCATTGTACAAGGTTGACGCAACCTGACAGATTCCTCCACCAATGGATTTTACAACTTCATCTCCTTCATAACCAATGGATTCGTAATATCCGTTTTCTTCCGTAAATGGCTCAAGCTTTTGATCTACAGAAAATTCTTTTCCTGGCATCAAGGTCGTATCTGCTATTTTTTTTGCTCCATTTTTTACATTTTCTGCCCTCTTAGAACCATCGTCCCCGAAGTAAGTGGTAAATGTTCCCAGTAAATCCGTCGCCTCTTCTAAATCCTTTGAAAGTACTTCTGGAACCGCCTTCTTTACTTTGACACGAATCTTTCCTGCTTTTTGATCCCAATGATTGTTGAGAAACTTATTCACTCTCTTTGTAGTTTCCTTGACATCGATGGCCTCTCCGTAGACCTCTTCTACAATAGCAGGGGGGCCACCTCCACCCGTCAGCTTTGCATTTTGGGGTTCCTTTAGGCTCTCGTGAAACGCCTGTTTCACTGCTTTTTCTAACACTTCCGGTGTTACTTTATATGTCACTGCAATTCTTTGATCTAAGTGGTGATTCTTTGCTTTTTTATGGGCTTTGTAACGCGAAAATGTAGAACCTTTTTTGCCATACGTCATGGCTTCTTTTAGAACTTTCTCTTTATTGTCTATATGAAATCCCAGATCTAAAAGTGTAAGTGTCTCTTGTCTATTATCATCCACCACAAGTGTAATTTCTTTTTCTGACAACTTCTTGACTACCTGATCTAATTGCTCTTTGGCTTCTTTTTGATCCAGTCCTGAAAGATCTGCAGTTCCTACATAAACTCCTGAAAGAATCAATCGGTCGTCGAACCTACGAATGTAGAAACGCATGTAGACAAAAAAGCACAAATATAACCCAACGGCTATCATCCCTGTTATCAAAATTTTTCTTATAAACTCCACTTGTGCTCTTTGGATTTTTCTTTTGCGTTTTCTTCTTTTTCTTCCCATAATTTCCCTCATTTCTGAGACAATTTTAACTTTATGCCAAGTATGGAATAATTGATGTTGCAATCATCGCTACAATGATGATCATAATTACAATTGAAACGGTTCTTTTAAATTTTTTACTGTAAAAATTCATGCTTTTCACCTCTTCCTATTTCTCCTATGGTTAGGTAACATTCTATACTCTTTGGTTTATTTTTGCAACATTCTTTCTTGCTGCAATCATCACTTATCTATAAGAATTACTTTGGCCTGATTGGTCAGTGGGCTTCTATTCTTATAATCGAAAAGATACATATTTCCATTCACTTTCTCAAGGTGAGTCATTTTTCTAATTTGGCGTTTATCATACCTTTCATATCCACGAAGATAGTGATGTGTTTCTGACTCAGAATCGTAAAAAGCAGCCGCTTCTTCTTTCGATACCGTTTCTTCTCCTGAAAACTCTGGTCTGTTTTTTACATTCTCTCTAAGATAAAGATCAAATGTAAGCAGCCGTCTATACGCTTCGAAATCCTTTTCCTCTTTTTCCTCTATAAATTGCAACAAAATCTCATATCTTGCGATTCTAGAGTGATTTAAGGAAGACAATCCCCTTTTCTCATAATACCGGCTCAATGCTTCGAACATGGAAAAGGAATCCTCAAATGCATGTTCCAATTTTTCTAACGTATGTTCAAACTGTCGGCTATTATAGTACACTTCTACCATTTCTTCAATTCCTTTTAATCGAATGATATCTGCATAGGAGAGCCATTTTGTTGACAGCACTTCAAATGGCGGACGTTCTTGATATACCAGTTCATATCTCTGCGCGTTTTCATACATGTAAGATCCTTTTAACACCTTCAAAAAGCCAAGCTGAAGCTGTTCTGGCTTTAAGGCATAAACATCATTAAAGGAATTACGAAAACTTTCGTAATCCTCATACGGAAGACCGGCTATGAGATCCAAATGCTGATGAATATTGCCCTTTTTGTGTATTCTTTCTACATTGCGCTTCACAACATCAAACTTCATCGCCCTATGAATTTCTTTGATTGTTTTGGGATTTGTTGATTGTACCCCGATTTCCAGTTGAATCAAACCCGGACGCATCTTTTCGATCAAAGAAAGTTCTTCCTCATTTAAAAGATCTGCTGCCACTTCAAAATGAAAATTCGTAATTCCTTTGTCATGTTCCGACAGATATTTCCAGATTTCTAATGCATGTTCATGTTTACAATTAAAGGTACGATCTACAAACTTCACTTGTGGAACCTTTGCATCGATCAGCGCTTGTAACTCTTCTTTTACAAGATCAAGATTTCGGAAACGAAGACGCTTATCTACAGAAGACAAACAATAACTGCAAGAAAATGGACATCCTCTGCTGGATTCGTAATAAATAATTTTATGCGCAAAGCGATCCATATGGTTATATACAAATGGTACGGCACTTAAATCCATCACAGAACGAAATGGATTTTCCACAATCCGCCCATCATTTTCAGATGTTTTCCCCTCTCGATATACAATACCGTTAATTTCTTGAAGAGAATCTCTTTTGCCCCTATAATACTCTACCACTTCTAAAAAGGTCTGTTCCCCTTCTCCGCAGATAATTCCATCCACTTGGGTATATTCTTGTATCACTTTTATAGCACTGTAGGAAACTTCTGGACCTCCCAGCCATATCCGTACCTTAGGAAGTACCTTTTTCACTTCCACGATTAGTTGCTTCACATAACTAATATTCCAAAGATAACAAGAAAAGCACAAAATATCTGGATGTTTCAGAAACAAATCTGCCAGAATATCATCTAGATTTTGATTAATTGTATATTCCACCAAATCTACGTTTTGTCCAAATCCTTCTACATAATTTTTCAAACTGTACACCGCAAGGTTGGAATGAATGTATTTTGCATTGATTGCCGTCAATAAAATCTTCATATTTTTTTCTCCATATTCATGATCACTACTACGAATTTTACCATATTCATTGACATTTCGTCAAAAACAATGTAAAATTAATATCCGTGCAGCCGGGGTGTTAGCGGTACCTTGTACCTGCAATCCGCTATAGCAGGGGTGATATTACGCTGAGGGTGCCTATTGGCAAAGCTGCCCTTAGTAAGTGGCGTTAAAGTCGTGGGTCTTACGCGACGGAAATCTGTGAATCGTGTCAGGTCGGGAACGAAGCAGCACTAAGCAGAACCTTCCGGGTGCCGTAAGGGTGCCTGCGGCCAGTTAACTGCTGAGGTAACGTTTGTTGAGAAGCATTCGAAGCGTAATGCACGTAAAAAGTAAACAACTCTGTCGCTTAACAGCTGACAGAGTTTTCTTTTTTCTTTTTTTTCTGTTTCTCTCGTAGTGATTTAAAAAATTGTTTCATCATACTACTACACTCTTCCTCAAGTACCCCTGTGGTAAGTTCTACCTGATGGTTAAATTCCTTCATGTCAAGGAGATTCAAAATAGACCCTGCACATCCCGCTTTGGGATTCATACATCCTACAACAACCCGCTTGATTCTTGCCTGAACAATCGCTCCTGAACACATCTGACACGGTTCCAATGTTACATACAAGGTGCACTCTTCTAATCTCCAATCTTCCATTTTTCTACTTGCTTTTTTAATTGCCTGCAACTCCGCATGGGCCAGTGTATTTTTATCGGTTGTTCGTCTATTATAACCTCTTCCTATAATCCGATCCTGATACACAATTACACAGCCAATGGGAACTTCTTCCAAAGCATACGCTTTTTTAGCCTGCTTTATCGCTTCTTTCATATATTTTTCATCTTGTGTCATATCTTTCTCACTTTCCGACTACTTTTACGCTATATATTTTAAGTTCTAATTTTCTAATCTTTTGAATAAATTACATTAAATGAAAGACAAGATCAGAGGGATCAAATGAATTCTGGTATTTACTATTTATATGAATATAAAAAAGAGGAGCAGCTCCGAAATGCAGGTTTTATACGGATTACGACCTGTTTTCAAACATACTGCCTTCAAATTCACGCACAGACACTATCCTTTACGACCGAAAAACCTGTACATCTATACGCACTCTTTCAAGAAGGAGAAATTTCCTATTGTAGCAATCTTGTAGAACTTCCTGTCCATGACTCTACAATCTGTACCCATCTTAAAATCAGCGATTGTGACTTTCCCAATCAGAAACGATTCCCAGAATTAACTGGTTTTCTTTTATCTGACGGGCAATCTCATTATGCGGTTTTAGAAGAAGGATATTCCCTCAATATGGACACCTTAACTCTTTGGGAAGAAAATACTCCAACCGAAAAAACTCCTCCAACCCCCTCCACTGTGAACGAAAGCCCCGCCGTTGCAAAAGAAGCCTCCCCCATCGCGAAAGAAACTTCCTCTCAGCGAAAGATTCAAAAAATTCAACGAAAAGATCTTTGCTGTCTTCCCAGACAATACTGGAGCCTTGCAAACAACAGTTTCCTTATGCATGGGTGTCGCAATTACAAACATCTTCTTCTTATTGAAGAAAATGGACGTCTACAACTTGGAATCCCTGGATTATACTCTCCCGAGGAAGCAAAGGCCGCTCAATTCTTTGGTTTTCCTTTATTTATTCAATCATATCTAAATGAAATTGAACTTTCTGAACACGAAAAAGAACAAGAGGACTCTTTTGGTTACTGGTGTCGCTTTCTATAAAATAAAAAGGTGAATATTAAATCAAACCATTTAATTCTTGATATAAGCGCTTTGCATACCCGTCCGTCATGCCACAAACATAGTCTGTTACAAGTAACAGACGTAGATATAATTTCTCTTCGTCACTTTTTCCTTCTGCCTGCTTGCGATATGCATTTTTATAATTATCCGAAATAAGTGTCATAACTCTTTGATCAATAGCATGGAGGGGAACATCTGTATCATAATATAAAACAGCCTGAACCAATTTTTCCATTAGAAAATTGATGATGACATCCTCTGCAAGTTCCATTTTATAGATCGTCTTCGACGAAAAAACATACCGATATGCAATGTCACCTAAGAGGTTCATAAGTGGTTCACCCCAAGTATGATAAAAAATATCATGCTGATATGTTCCTTCCATGATCGCATCATAGTTTTCTGAAAATCCTGAAGTTACGCTTCCAATCAAAACACCCTGCGCTCGTACAATCCAGTTTTTCACTGCATAGGCTTCTGGATTTGACACCTGCTTTTCGCATCCTCTTTCATACAATTTTCTTAGCTGTGATACTGCATCAAATTGATGATGGGGATGCGCAATATGTAGTTTCTCTAATTCATTTTCAAATGCATGATAAGGCAAAAACCCTTTCACAAACGCATCTTCAATGTCTGCAGTTTTGTATGCCAGATCATCTGCTGCTTCTAGAATATAGGTCAACGGATGTCTACACCCTATCGTACCTGTAGTTGCCGCAATCTCCTCATAAATTTGTTGTTCCGCAAAATAATACCCCATTTTCTTATCTTTCACGTTTCCGGTAGTGGGGTCAATTTGGATGGATGATATCGGATACTTTATAATGGTATTTAATAACGCATAAGTCAGATTCATTCCATGTTCGTCCACCAGATAATGCAGCCTTGTAACCAAACGAAGTGCCTGTGCATTTCCTTCAAAGTGATAAAAATCTCGCTTCATCTGGTCACTCAAAAGATCTTTCACATATGCTCCTTTAAATTTTAACAGGGGCAGATTCTCCACGAACCACCCCCTGATTGCTTCTTCCCCAAAATGTCCAAACGGGGGATTCCCTATGTCATGGATCAAACCTGCACATTGTAAGATATGGCAAATATCCTCTCGCATCTGCGGCGTAAACCCATCAACTTGACGAGAAAGGATATTCTCTCCTATATTTTGTCCAAGGGACTTTGCAAAGGATGATACTTCCAATGAGTGGGTCAGTCTTGTACGAATAAAATCACTTTTGTCCAGTGGAAATACCTGTGTCTTATCCTGAAGCCTACGAAAAGAAGCGCTTCCTATAATCCTATGATAATCTTTTTCAAACTCACTACGAAGATCCAAACTTCTCCCATTTGAATTTCCAGGTCCCGGTCGCATTCTTTTTGTTGAAAGTAACGTCTTCCATTCCATACTTTATCCTGCTTTCTTTATCAATCTAAATAAATCGGCGGTTCATATTTATTTCCAAGCGCCTGTTTCTTACGCTCCTGATATCCTAAAAAAGCCCATTCTGTCATATCCGTCCAGCTATGTGTTTTTCGATCATACACCTGTACATATCCAATTCTTGTAGGGTGCATACGCACACTGTTGGTTTGATATTCTCTTCTTGTATAAGGATTAATTTCCCCTAATTCTCGATCTTCTTCTAAATCATGAGGCCAAACTACCGGCTGAAAATCTTTTGAATCCTGCGCTGTTTTCTCTTCTAATTGTTTTAAATCCTCATGAATTTGATACAAATCCCCAATCGTCATATCAACTTCTTTTGGTTCCTTCTCTGCTTTCGACAATACAGACTGCGTCTCAACCGGCAAAATACTTAAATGAAATGGACACTCTAGGATTTCTGCGATCATTCGCATATCTTGCTCTTGAAAATTATCTCTCCCCAAACGCTGTGTAAGATTTTGTCTGGACATTTTCTTTCCTGTACGTTTTTCAATCACCTCTGCCAGCTCTTTGATAGTCATATTTTTCCGATTCAAAACAATTTTGACCTGTTCTCCAAATGTAAGATTCTCCATAAACTCCTCCTTATTCTCCCCTATAATGAAAAGCTCAGTATTGTCTTATGTTTAATTTACACCCAAATATTCTTCAAATGTAATGTTTTTCTTTGTAATTTTTTCCGCTACTTCTTTGCCTACATAACGATAATGCCATGGTTCAAACGTAATATGCGTGATATCCTCTTTGCCCTTTGGATAACGAAGGATAAACCCATACTTATATGCATTTTCTGCCAACCACTTGGCTTCTTTTGTATCTGCTTGTGCAGAATCCAATTCATCAAACTCTGATGATACAATATCCAAAGATAATCCAAGAGAATGCTCACTGCAATTTGGCGCCGATATCGCTTTAGCGGTATTGTAATATGCATCTATGTAGGAATCCCCTTCGTTGATTCTTACTTGCATATTTTCATTAAACACTTTCTTTTGATCTTCCATTGATCGGTAGGCAGATACTACATAAAATTTCATACCTGCTGCTTCTCCATCTTTGAGCATCCTTTTTGTATCTTCTGCAATTCTACTGTCAACATATCTTTCTTTGGCTATTTCTGTCAATTTTGGTTTGTACTTTTCATCCAAAGGATACTCATTATTTACCAAAACCAATTCCCAGTTTTTCGGTTGCTTCGTAGACAAAGTTGCCGCAGAATTGATCGTCTCCACTCTGTCTGCAATACCGTTTAGTTTCTTGTTTTCTGTTTTTAATTTCTGAATTTGGGTTGTCAGTTTTTTACGTTCTGAGTTTACCACTTTCTTCGCCGCGAGGAATGTTAATAAAATTCCTGCCGCTGCCCCCAACACGGCACCGATTATCATTGCTTTTTTGATCAGTTTTCTTTTTCTAATATTCATTTGTACTTCCTTTCTAAACTATTTCTACTTAGGGATATCGTTATAAAATAAATCCATAAATTCCATTTTGATTGTTGTACAAATCTCATTTTGATCCGAACAAACAGCTATCTTATAGGGTAGTTCACTAATATCAAATTCTTGATAATAATACTCTTTAGATTTTTTTGACTTTTTCACAAGTTTCGGTGGGGAGGTAAGTTGGATTTCAAAACTTCTTGTATCTTGTGATAACCCTTTCTTTGTTGCTTTTACATAACTTTCTTTTAACACCCAATACCTATAAAACGCTTCCATTTGCTTAGTCTTGGTCTTTTGGCTTACTATGAATTGATACTCACTTTCACAAAAAAAACGTTCTGCAATTTTTAGATTTATCTTTTGAATTCGTTCTATATCACAACCAATTTCTGTCTCTTTATTTCCGCTCATATCAACTGCGCATAGCACATAGTCACCGGAATGCGACAAATTAAACGCTGGAATCTCTCCCCACGCAAATTTGTCAACAATTCTCTCAAGAAGGCACCAGACGCCTACACTTTGCGCCTTTTTCTGCGCAGAATGTAATCGATCTGCTTTCTGTTTCCGAACATCCGGAACAGTTCTATAAAATATCTCGTATCTATTTTCATCATACAATGGTGTGATGTCTGCAATCCATACCCCTACCATAGGTTCCCTTCTTTCTAATTTGTCAGATAACGAACCTCAAATGTCTCCAGTGTAATTGCTTTATTAAACAAACTTCCTTGTGCATAATCACATCCTAGTTCTTTTAATACATTTAACTGATCTTGTGTCTCTATTCCCAAGGCAATCACGTATGCTCCCATCTGGTGACACACATCAATAACCGCCTTCGCAACAATCTGATTATGATGATTTCCAACAATATTGGTTATCAAACTCTTGTCCAACTTAAGTCCATCAAATTTCATAATTGTAAGAATAGAAAAACTGGATTCTTTTGCGCCAAAATGATCCAAAATTACTCGTATATTTTCTTTACGAATTTTATTCCCTGTCTCTGACAGCATTTCCTGATTCATATTGGTGTAGGACTCCGAAACCTCTACTTCGAGATACTCACATGGAACACGGTATTGTTTCACAATCTCAAGCATGTTTTTTGTAAAGTCTTCTTGCTGAAGCGTTGTGCTGGACAAATTAACGGATACCGATACCATTTCTTTTCCTTGCTGTTCCCATTTATGAAGTGTTTTGCATACTTGCTCAAATACATATAAATCTAAATAATGAGAAAGCTTCGTCTCTTCAAGTAGTGTCATATATCTCTTAGGATGCATAACCCCAAGATCTGGATGATGATAACGCACAACCGCTTCTGCTCCTACGACTTCCTCTGTTACAACATCCATTTTCGGTATCAAACATACAATAAAACGTCCCGCATCAATGTCATCTAAAAGATCCTGCTTAATCACCGGCTCATGATGCCCTTTTTTAAGATTTTTATAGTACTTTCTCTTCTCATTACGCATCATATCTTCTGCATGTGACACCAGATCATCAATATTAATTTCTACTTTTTGCCATGCATATCCCATGGATACTAACCCCAAACTGATATTATCCAATTTCTCGTGGGTATCATTTACCTTATGCATAAACTCCTCATAGGTAATATTTTCCATGATAACTAGATATTCGTCTCCCGTAAGACGATAGACCATAGCCCCTCTAAAATATTCCTCTAAAACTTCTCCTATGCGGGTTACGACCTCATCCCCATAGTCTCTTCCGAATTCTCTATTGAAATTCTTAAGTCCATTAATATCTACAGAAAGTGCCCCCGCTGATTTTAATGACTCCTGCTTTACTTCCTCAATATAAGCAACAAAACTGTTTCTATTCAGTAAGCCTGTAAGATTATCATGGTAGCTTAAATACTGTTGTTGGATCTGTGTCTTTTGCAAAATAATCGCTTCTGAAATATATGGAAGAACCGCACGCATCAAAGATAACTCACATCCACCTTTGTGTACGCCTAAAACTGCAAGAACTGCCGTCACATCCTCACTTAACGGACGAAAGACACTATAATCTGCCTCTGTTGTATCTGTAATCTCCTGCTGAAGCCATTTGGGATACTGCTCAGGCTCCAACATTTTAACTTTTTCTCTCTGCCACGGTATATTTGGCGCACACCATTCATAAATCGTAAGAATCTCGTCTGCATCTTTCTCTATATAGTATACGTACTCTGAATCGTAGTAATCGCGTATGGCACTTAATACTTCGTTCATAATCTCTATAATTGAACGCTGTTCATACTTCTCCATTATTTATCTCTCCTCGGTCTTACTGATGTTATTCCTTTAACCACAACTTTTGATATACATAGTAATTGTAGTATAAAGCCTTTTAAATTGCAAGATATTATAACTCATCATCCTTGATTGCTATTCTTAAAAAATCTTTTTCTTCTGTTTTTTTCCTTGGAATAAATCGCTTTGCAATAGAGCCTTTTCCTCGATTTTTAACATAGAAATATCCAATTATCGAAAATACAAGGGCACCAATAAAATTAACAATTAAATCTTTCATCGTATCAATCAGTCCCAATTCCAGATATCCCCCTAACCCTAAACTAGTTCCATTGACGGCTACATCTTTAATTTCGGATATTGTCTTTACATGATTTCCTCTTGTAGGATCCAACATCACTGTAGAAATATAATGAACCACCGTATCCTTTTGCATATCCATATGAAAAATCTGATCCATACCAAATTCAAAAAATTCCCAACATATTCCAATTGTCATAGAAAAACAAAACGCAACAATGGCTGTAAACAATGGAGATAGCTGAAACAACATTCTGTCACTTTGATTTAATAAATCTACCAGTGAAAAACCGATGGCGGCAGCAAGAAAGCCATTTAACGTATGCAGTACCGTATCCCAAAACGGAAACACAATGTAATACGCCTGAATTTCCCCCAAAATCTCTGCAGCAAAAATAAAAAAAAGGAGAAGCACTTCTAACGTACTTGGAATTTCAACTTTTAAAGTGACCTGTAAAAAACTCGGCACAATAAGTAAAAGTAACGTTAAGATACAAAGAAATACATTTTCATAATTGCCATTGAAAAACTGAAGTACCATTGTTATCAGAATGAAAATCCGCAAAACCAAATATACAATAAATGAACTTTTGTGTTCCCTTAATTCCATTTTTATTGCTTTCTTTATGTGTTTCATAACATCCCCTTCCTACATCTGCTTACGTACAATTCGATATTCATCACCTGAACGATAATATGGACAGTCTTTAAAATCACCTGTGAGAAACCGTCCCATTTCATCTTCATCTAAATTTTGCATACATACATAACATTCATATTCTTCATCATATTCGTAATTCATACAGTATTCACAATTCGATGTTTTTCTTTCTTTCATTTTTCATCCCCCATTTTCTTCTTAATCTGTTGATAGACATAAGAGATTGGAAGGCCGACAACGTTGTAATAATCCCCTTCGATCTTATCGATGTATGCCGCAAATCTTCCTTGAATTCCATACGCTCCTGCTTTATCCATTGGTTCCCCCGTCTGAATATAACTTTTTATTTCTAATTCATTCATTTCATGGACAAATACTTTCGTCTCAGTTGCATGTTGATCTTCTGTAAGTTTTCCTTTGTCATCATAGGAAAGAATCGTCGTGCCTGTAAATACTTGATGAACATTTCCTTGAAGATTTGAAAGCATTTGATACGCCTCTTCCTCATCTTTGGGTTTCCCTAAAATCTCATTCTGAAACACCACAACGGTATCTGCACCAATAAGAATGGTATTCTTTAATTCCTCTTTGATTTCGGATGCCACATTATATGCTTTTTGAGAGGACAATTCCTTTACAATGTCCGATGGCCTTGTGCTTATATAAGTCTCCTCTTGATTGCTTACCCCAGTCTCAAATGCAATCCCTATCTGTTCTAACAGTTCTCTTCTCCTTGGGGAAGCAGAAGCTAATATTACTCGTTTATTCATATAGGTATCTCCTGTTTTCTGTTCTTGATTTTCATAAAAAAATCACTTACACTGAAGAGGATTATATCAGATATTTCACAGAATAGAAAGAAAGGAACTTAAAATGCTGAAAATCATAATTTCTCCCGCCAAAAAAATGGTGATGAACGATGACTTTATCGGGAGCGTAACAGTTCCTGTGTATCTTGATAAAACTATCTATTTACATCAAGAATTAAGTAAACTGACACTGGAAGAGTTAAAATTGCTATGGAAATGCAGCGACAAATTGGCTACTCAAAATTATGAACGTCTCCACGCTTATCATCCTGAACATTCCATAACTCCTGCTCTTTTTTCTTACGAAGGAATTCAATATCAGCATATCGGAGCTCGTGTTTTAGAATCTTCGCAACTTGAATATGTTTCCAATCATCTTCGAATTCTATCTGGATTTTATGGAATCTTAAAACCCTTTGACGGCGTTATTCCTTATCGATTAGAAATGCAGACACTTTTAAAAACTGAAAATGCAAAAGACCTTTATGATTTTTGGTCCGATCTTATTTATCAAGAATTAATCTCGAACCACACGACGCATATACTAAACCTTGCTTCTGGCGAATACAGTAAATCTGTACGTCCTTTCATAAAACCAGAAGTCTCCTTCATTACTTGCACCTTTGGAGAGGAAGTAAACGGTAAAGTAAAAGTAAAAGGAACCATGGCAAAGATTGCACGGGGAGAGATGGTACGCTATCTCGCCGAAAAACAAATCAAGGACATCGAAAGCGTTAAGACATTTGATCGTTTAAATTATAAATTCAGCCCTTCCCATTCTTCTGAAACCGAATATGTTTTTTTACAGTCATAATACAAATGCTCCCTCCTA